>SKRY01000459.1 GCA_007118235.1 Candidatus Hydrogenedentota bacterium
AACTCGCGCAACTGGTGCGGTGTTGCGAAGCCTTGCGCGAGGTGTGCGTGGCGTATCGTATTCCGCTCATCAGCGGCAAGGACAGCATGAAGAACGATTACCGCATCGGCGATACGCGCATATCGATTCCGCCCACGGTGCTGTTCACGGCCGTTTCTATCATGGAGGACGCCACGAAGGCGGTGTCCATGGATGTGAAGGAACCCGGCCACGCCGTGTATGTGCTCGGCGCCACCAAGGCTGAGCTGGGCGGGAGCGAATACCTCGCCCTGAAGGGCCAGTTGGGCGTGACCGTGCCCACGGTGGAGACGGACCGGGCTTGGGCGCTATACCAAGCGCTCGAAAGCGCCATGAGCGCGGGTTGCGTGGCCTCGTGCCATGATTGCAGCGATGGAGGCCTCGGCGCGGCCCTGGCCGAAACGGCGTTCGCGGGCGGGTACGGCATGGACGCGGACCTCTCGGGACTTGGCGTCGAGCGGCCCGAGGTGGTTCTCTTCAGCGAATCCCAGAGCCGCTTCGTGGTTGCCGTTCCGCCGGACCGCACAAGCGCGTTTGAAACCCATTTCGAGGGACTGCCCTGTTATCGCGTGGGCGAGGTGACGGCGGAGCCGATGCTGAAACTGGGGCTGCCCGGCGGCGCTGGGCTTGTGGAATCGTTGGACGAACTAAAGGCGGCCTGGCAACGGCCGTTGGAGTGGTAGGCCATGGCTGTCCGCGCACTTATACTGACCGGCTTCGGGATCAATTGCGACAGAGAAACCGCGTACGCCTTCGAACGAAGCGGCGCGCAGGCGGACCGGGTCCATCTCAACGACCTAATCGCTGCTCCCAAGCAACTGGAGAACTACGCGATCTTCGCCGCCCCAGGCGGATTCTCCTTCGGCGACGACATCGCATCCGGCCGCGTGCTGGCCAATCGTTTGCGGTATGGGCTGGGAGATCACTTGCGGGCCTTCGTGGATTCCGGCAAACTTGTCGTGGGGATCTGCAACGGGTTTCAGGTGCTGGTGAAAATGGGGCTTCTACCGTACACGCGTGGCGAAATGGTTCAGGAAGCCACGGTTACCCACAACGACTCCGCTCGCTTCGAGGATCGCTGGGTGCGTCTCTCCGTGAACGCGGATTCGCCGTGTGTGTGGTTGCGGGGGATAGAGCGGCTGGAGTTGCCCGTGCGCCATGGTGAAGGCAAGTTCATGCCGCCCAGTGAAGAGGCGGGGCAGGAACTCCGGCGAAACGGCCAGGTGGTGTTGCGTTATGCCGCCGCTGACGGCGCACCCGCCAACGGCGCGTATCCCGCCAACCCCAACGGCTCCTTCGACGACATCGCTGGGATCTGCGATCCGTCCGGCCGCGTGCTAGGCCTCATGCCGCATCCCGAGGCGCACATGGCCCGCACGAATCACCCCCTCTGGACCCGCGATTCAAGCCCCGGCCCCACGGCCGATGGCGAGGGGCTGGCCCTGTTCCAGAACGCGGTTGCATATGCGAAGGAGCTACGGCTGTAACTCTCTTTCTGCCGCACGGAACCCAGACGAACATCCAATGCAAAGGGAGGGGAAAACCTGTTTCGCGGGCTATCCCCTCCCTCAACACGTAAGACTACCGCTCTTGCCTTAGACGGTGTCTGGCAATTCGAAGGCCGCCCTTCTGGGCATGTCCAGGAAATGATTCGCGACGGCGCTGTTGGTGAATTCCTCCGCCTCGGGATCCCACTCCAAGACCACACCCGTTTCTTGGTTTACCTCACTCACCCAGCGCGCGATATTACCGAGATGGCATACATTCGCCGAGCGGTGCCCCGCCTCGACCGGAGCCACGGGGTCCTTATGCTCGCGGACGCACTCCACCCAGTTTCGGAAATGGTGAGAGCTGTGGTACAGCTTGATCTCGGGATCCTCAAGCGGCTCTTGCATCAGTTCAGGGGGATCCGAATCGAAATGGTTGCGATCCACCTCGATCGTTCCGTCCTCGCCAAAGAACTTGCAGCCGAACTTGGGCGCCCCGGTGAACTCCATTACGGTCCCATTGGGATACCGCATGTGAACGATGGGGGCGCGGGGTCCTTGGTGGCGTCCGGCGGGATTGTCATCCGTGCTGTACTGCCGCACGAACGGTTCCCCCTCGGTCCATACTTCCACGGGACCGCTGTCGTCCATGCCCAAGCCCCACTGAGCCATATCGAGTCCGTGGGCGCCGCCGTCGGTCATGTCCCCGCCGGAGAAGGGCCATACGGTTGACCAGCTCGGCTGGGAGCGGTTGTCGAACACGCTGAAGTTGTAGGGATGCATGGGAGCGGGTCCGAGCCAGAGGTCCCAGTCGACGTGGCCGGGGATAGGTTCGGCCATGTGGGCGAACTCCACCGGGCTGTGGTAATTGTAGGCTTCGATCCTGTTGATGTGGCCAATGGAGCCATTGCGCACATGGGTGCAAGCGTCGTACTCGCGCTGTCCGGAACGTTGCTGGCTGCCGGTTTGGAAGATCACGTCATACTTACGCACGGCCTCCATCATTAGCCGGCCTTCCCGGATGGTGTTGGAGATGCATTTCTCGCAAAAGATATCCTTCCCCGCTTGAGCCGCGTGGATGGTGTTCAACGCGTGCCAGTGAAGCGGGGTGGCGATAATCACGGCGTCGATGTCGTTCCGCTCCAGCAGCTCCCGGTAGTCGTTGTAGATGTCGGCCCCATCGACATGGGCCGCCACGCGTTCCGCGGCTTCCCGATCCACATCGGCGATGGCGGCGATCTCCACGCCCTCGTACCCGTGGAAGTCGCGGGCCAATCCAGAGCCCCGGTTACCGACACCAATGCTTCCGATTACAACGCGGTCATTGGCGCCAAACACGGCGCCTCTCGTCATCGCGCCCGCCACCATCACGGCTCCGGCGGCGCCTCCCAGAAAACTGCGTCTTGTTACTTTCATGGCTTATGCCTCCTCGTGTAGCTACCACCTCGTCCGAGGGCGTCTTCGCGCTACGCCTGCTGACACGCCCAAAATACGATTGTAATTGTTCAACTGGCGCAGATTCAACTGAATCAGCGCCTCAGCTACAGCCTATTCGCGAATAAGCTGCGCGGCGCCGGTGGACTGGTCATGGTCAAAATCATCAACTCGCAATTTCACCAAGCAGTCCACGTCGGCGGGATGGGCGCCGTGAACCGTCAGTATCGAGTCGCCCACGCGCGCCACGCCTGTGTGGGCGCCGATTTCGAATCCGGTAATGTAGAGCGAAACCTCTTGCCCAGCCTCGAAGGCCGGCGTCGAGCTGCGAAAGCGCCACGTGCCGAAAAGCTTCTTCATATCGTTGTACTCCCTTTGCTGATTCGATCCGATGTGTATTCACGGCCAAAGCCGGTCCAGGCAGCGAACAGGAACACGAGCACCAGCAGCCACCCGTGAAAGACCCAGGGCCAAGCCTCGACCGGGCTGACCACCATTGCCGGGGTGAACCATTCATAGGTGTCCACCAACAAGTTCATTTGCGTAAAGCCTATCAGAACCCCGCCCGACCACGGAAAAATGTATCCCAAGGCCGAGGTGTTCGCGTCGAGGATGTTGGCCCGCCGGTAGCCGTTTATGTTGAAGCGTTTGCCAATGCTGGCGATGTAGGGCGCGACGGCGATCTCGGCGGCGGTGTTGATGGTGATGGCCGCGTTGATGGCCGCGGTGGCCGTCACCATGGTGATCTCGGCGGAGCGCACCGTCTTGGCGACGGACGTCAGCAGCCAGTCTTGCAAGGCCTGGAAGCCGCCCCCGCGGATCATGATCTGCGCGCCGGCGATGACCAGCAGGATGAGCACGCACATGGTCACGAATCCCGCGGCTCCGTCGTAGATGCTGCCGCCCACGCCTTCCTCGCCAGCCGCCACTACCTCCACCACGGGCAACCCGCCGAGCGCGCCGGCGGCCCAGGTTTCCTCGGCCACGTTAAATACAAGGATGGAGCTGAGGGGGGCCAGCCCAAAGACCAGGTTGAGCGCAATCGCAACAATGAGGCCCCACGAAATCGCCTCGATGATGTGCCGGCCGCGAACCGCCAAGCCAATCACCGTGGCCATGGACAGCAGATGAACAAGACTGCGCGGTTCGGCTTCCTCGGCGAACAGCGTCCGGGCGTCCGCGGCGACTTCCGTGAGGGGGGCCATGGCGCCCGCGATGACATAGGCCACGAACGCGAGCGCGGCGGCGGTGAAGGCGTACTTGAAGCGGCTGGCCACCACGCCCCCCACGTCGGAGTCTTGAGTGACGGCGCTTACGATGGTCGTGTCACTGACCGGGGCGAGATTGTCTCCAAAGACCGCGCCCGACAAGATGG
>SKRY01000365.1 GCA_007118235.1 Candidatus Hydrogenedentota bacterium
AATCGCGTGAAAATGCTGCGGCGATGAAACGGCCTGCCACGGGCTTTCAAATTCGCGTACGGAGGTAAGTAATGGTTCAACGCAACGGCGCTGCGCAACGCGAGATGCCGGTGGATCTCCGCAGCGACACGGTGACACGGCCCACGGACGCCATGCGCGCCGCCATGGCCGAGGCGGCCGTGGGAGATGACGTGTTTGGCGAGGATCCCAACGTAAACGCGCTTCAGGAGCGGGCAGCGGAAATCACCGGGAAGGAGGCGGCGATCTACACCCCTTCCGGAAGCATGGCGAATCTCCTCGCCATGCTAACGCAATGCGCGCCGGGGGACACCGTGCTACTGAGTGAAGATGCCCACATCTTCACGTTCGAGACCGGGAGCATCGCGCGGATCGCCAATGTGATGACCAAGACCGTTCCCGGCGAATATGGCGCGATGACGCCCGAGGCCGTGGCCCAGCGGCTTGTGCTTGGGGAGAACGACCACATCTCGAGAACCACCCTTGTCGCGATGGAGAACACCACGAACCGGGGCGGCGGCGCGATTTATCCCCACGAGGCGTTCAAGGGCGTGGCCGAGGTGGCGCGGGAGAACGGATTGCGGGTCCACTGCGACGGCGCGCGTATCTTCAACGCCGTGGTGGAGACGGGCATCTCAGCGGCCGAATACGCCCGGCACGTGGACACACTATCCTTTTGTTTCTCGAAAGGCTTGGGCGCGCCCATCGGTTCGGTGCTTACGGGCGATAGCGCGACGATACGCCGAGCCAGGCGGTTTCGGAAGATGCTGGGCGGGGGGATGCGCCAGGCGGGCGTGGCGGCCTCGGCGGCCCTGTACGCTTTGGAGCATCACGTCGAACGGCTACGGGAAGACCATAAACGCGCCCGAAGCTTCCGGGAAGCGCTCACGGACACGCCCAGTCTTTCGTTTCCGATGCCTTCTCCCACGAACATGGTGTACGTCCGCGTCCCGGATACGGAGGCGTTCATCGCCCGGCTCCGTGAACAAGGCGTGCTCGTCATGGCGCCGGTGGCCAACACCATCCGCGTAGTGTTTCATCTCGACGTAGACGACGCCGGTCTCGAACGGGCCATTGACGCCTTTAAGACGGCCGCGGGGGAGTTGGCGGCGTAGCCTCACGATCCGTGTAGGACAGCGTTGATCACGTGCTGGATATCCTGCGCATCGGCCCTGCCCGAGCCAGTGGGATCGCGGATGATATCTTCTGGAGTAGGAATGCCCAGCACCACGTTGATGACAAGCTGGATGTCTTGGGCGTTGATCTCGCCGTCGTCGTTCACATCGGCGAACACGAGTTCGGCGTGGGCCTCTTCCCCTGTTTGAGCGCCGGACAGCCACGCCGGGGCGTATAGGGGGGCGTTGATCTTGAGGTCATGGGTTCCCGGCAAGAGCAGACGCGTGTACCAGCCAGACTCGGGATGGGTGAACACGGGTTGCTCGTTGTCTTCGACGCTCACTCTGGCGTAAACGGGCTCCCCCGTGCGCATGTCCGTGACTTGGCCCCGCACGCTCATGTGAATGGATTCGAGATACCGCAGCATGGCCTCGCGGTTGTCTTCCCAAAACGCTGGGATTGTCGCGGCTGGCGGCCGTTTCTGATTGGACAGTTCAATGGTCACGGCGGCCGCGCCCATGAAGCGGTAGGTCCAGTCCTGCATCCCGCCTTGTATGGCGTACCAGTCCGAGCCGTTGGTAATGCCGCCGGGGAACGCGGGATTCCGCACCATGGGCGCGTTCTGTTCCGCGTAGCGCAATGATAGTTCCTGGAACAGCGCGTCATCGGGCGTGGGCGCCTCGGCGCCGCTGGGAATGCCGGGTTCATAATCGTAGGGATAATTGACGACAAGCGCGCCGGTGTGAAAGTTCGCGGCCAAATCGAAGCGTTCGGCGCCGCTCCATTCCATCACATGCCGCACTTCCGGCTGGAAACCGGCGGTGTCCACGCGTTCATTGGGAAAGATGGTCCCCGTGAAGTCATCGAAATAACTTGGGAAAGCGCGGTTGAGGTCTATGTTGTTGGCGTTGTTCCGGCGGCCGCTCTCCAGGCCGTCCGGGTTCATCAGCGGCATGATCCAGATCGTGGTGGAATCCATCAACGCCGTGATGCGCTCATCCTCGCCATATTCCGTGAGTAGAAGATCAATGAAATACAAGAGCATTTCCGTGCCCACGGGCTCGTCGCCGTGCATCGTGCTGATGTAACGAAAGACCGGCCTTTCATGCCGCGTCTCCGGCTCGGGGGTGATCAGCAGCGTCCACAACTCCCGCCCGTTGACTGATTGTCCCACCGAGGAGAGTTCCGTCAGTTCCGGATACGCGCCCGCGTAGTATTCAAGAAAGCCCGTGACGCCTTCGTAATCGTGGTATTGTCCCAGCGTCCCTGGCCCAGGCGCGCTCTTCGGACCGGGTGGAGGAGGACCTTCCCGGTCCACGATGGTTACGGTGTAGCCCCGCGCCTCAAGGCGCTCGTGGTCATCGCCGCGCAGGTACACCTCGGCCCGGCCCGGCCACGCGTTGGTTACTTGAAACCCATCCCCCTGTAGAACATCCAATTCCTCCGGAGCATCGATGGGAATCACGGCAATATCGGCATAATCCGGTTGGGCGTGCGCAACAAGGGCGCTAAGAACAAGGGATAACGCGGCGAGTTTCGTCATCGGCGGGCGTCTCCAACGTGACAGGAGAGACATCGGCGTTACGCTCTTCCAAGTCCTCCCGGAAGCAAACCAAGGGGGATCCCAAATCCCTGGGTGACAACGCTGTTCCAGGGAACAACATTCCGCCCCAAAAGGGGAGGAGTGTTGTTTCTTGGTTCCATATTCGCCGCGCCTCGGCTCACAACGGGGCTGGTATGCTCTTGCGGATGTGCTCGATGATGATTTCGAGCATGGCGTCCAGGGAGGTCTTGGGCTTGTAGCCGATGGCTTTTTCCAATTTCGATAGGCTTGGCGCACGGTTCATGATGTCTTCGTACCCCTCGCCGTAGGCCTGTTCATACGGGATGTGCGTTATGGGAGAGTGGCTCCCGGTCAAGCGGATGACGCGGTGGGCAAGTTCCTCAATCGTCACGCATTCCGGACTGCCGAGATTGAACACTTGCCCCGCGATGCTTGTGTCTTCCATGAGACGGATAAGCGCGGGGATCGCGTCGCCCACATAGGTGAAGCAGCGCGTTTGTTGGCCATCGCCATGCACGGTGAGCGGTTCGTTGCGAAGGGCCTGGGTCACGAAACGCGGAATCACCATGCCGTAGCGGCCCGTCTGCCGCGGACCGACGGTGTTAAACAGCCGCGCGATAACCACGGGCTGCCGCTTCTCGATCCAATAGGCTAGCGCAAGGAACTCATCCATCGCCTTGGACGCCGCATACCCCCAGCGCGTCAGCGTGGTCGGCCCCATGAGGCGGTCATCATCCTCATGGAACTGTTCCTTCACGCCCTTGCCGTACACCTCGCTGCTCGACGTGATCAACAACCGGCGCCGGTACCGGCAAGCCTCTTCAAGGACAACCTCCGTGCCCTGGATGTTATTGACGATGGTGTTGATGGGACGCTCGACCACCAGGCGCACGCCCACCGTCGCCGCGAGGTGATACACCACATCCACCTCGCGCACCAAATCCCGCACGATATCTTGATTCAGCGTGCTATCGATAACCGAGGTGACCTCGGGTAGATGCTCAATGTTCTCGAAACGGCCCGTACTCAAGTCATCGAGGACAAACACCTTCTCGCCCCGCTCCACCAGGGCTTCGCACAAGTGGGATCCAATAAAGCCGGCGCCGCCGGTAACCAAAGCGCGCATGAAATACTCCCCATTCGTTGTCAGCCGGATTGATTATAGGGGGCGGTCCCCTAAAACACAAAACCACCCCGGCCAAGCCGTCGCCGTGCAGGGAACGGGTGTCACGGGCGCTCACCCCGCCTTGGCGGCCGCGCGTTTGTCCTCGCGCTTGCGCGCCTCGGCGTCGAGAATGGCCTTGCGGACGCGAATGGAGGACGGGGTGACCTCGACCAGTTCGTCCGGGGCGATCCATTCGAGGGCGGCGTCCAAGGTCAACCGGCGGGGCGTGTCCAGACCGGCCTCGTGGTCCTTGCCTGCCGCGCGGTGGTTCGTGAGGGCCTTGCGTTTGGTGGGGTTGCAGGGCAGGTCGCCGGGCCGGCTGTTCTCGCCCACAATCATGCCGGTGTACACGCGTTCCATGGGGGCGATGAACAATACGCCGCGATTCTGGAGGTTTTCGAGGCTGTGGCTTGTGGCCTCGCCGGATTCCATACTTATCAT
>SKRY01000273.1 GCA_007118235.1 Candidatus Hydrogenedentota bacterium
GTGCATGCGTTGACGCCCGCCACGCGCGGGAAGAAATCAAACTTCTTCTCGAATCGATTGCGAAGCCGCATCCAAAGGCGGGCGCGGGGATTCCCCCCTCCAGCCACCCGCGCAAAGGTCTTCAAGAGGCAACTGTCCCACGCTCGAAACCGCGCGGGGCATCCCTCACTGGGTTGGTCGTAGAGATAGAAGCAATGGCAGGTCGGGCAAATCATATTGCAGGCTCCGCACTCCACGCAGCGTTCGGCCTCCTCTTCCCAGACCGGCGCATCATACGCCGCGGCCACGGCGCCCGCGAAGTCGGCGGCCGGAGGCGGGCCACACTCCCTGACGTTCGCCTCTACCGCTTCCACGGCCTTGCGCCGGCGCTCGCCCCGCTCCGCGTAATGCGCGCCGGTAGCGCTGGTGAGATGGCTCTCGCCCATCGCGAGGAACCGCTCGCCCTGTTCCGTCGCCGCCTCCAATAGCCACCCCCCCTCGAGTGCGGCCATGGCGGCGTCAAAGGCTTCCGTGGGGTAGGGCGTATCGTTCAGCGCCGTGCAAAAGCAGGTATCCAGCGGACGGGCGCAATCGGATGCAACGAGAAGGGTGTTCTCACGGGCGCGGGCGTAGTAGGGTTCAGTGGGAGGGGTGTCTAGGAAAACATTGTCAAGGATTTGCAGCGCATGAAGGTCGCAGGCCTTGGCGCCAACAACGCCAATCGGCCGCTCGGGGCCTGGGAGCATCTCCGGCGAGAAGCCTTCCGCGACACGCTCCTGGCCGGAGAAAAGGAACGCTTTGAGAGGTTGAACCGTGCGCGCGCCGCCAAGGTCTAGGGAGTGA
Source organism: Candidatus Hydrogenedentota bacterium (assembly GCA_007118235.1). Classification (GTDB taxonomy): domain Bacteria; phylum Hydrogenedentota; class Hydrogenedentia; order Hydrogenedentales; family SLHB01; genus SKRY01. Next base: position 823 of record SKRY01000273.1, read on the forward strand.
ACCGAGCCCGTATAAGGCCGAAAAACGGTGGAAGGCCCGTTCCGAATGGGAACAAAAAGGGCGTAGGCGCCAGCCACTTCATCAAGGAATGGCTGCAAGTTATCGCGTGGAAGAAAAGCTGCCCTTTTCCTTCCATCGTTCGGAGCACGGGCGCGATTCCCTTCGGTGGCCAACATGACGTTCTCCCCCGCCTTTTCTCTCCTTATAACGACTATACACAACGCGCTCGATTCTGTCAAGCTCCGCACACCGGCTACAGATATCGAGTTTAGCGCATAATATGTATTGCGCCGTCAACTATTTGGGTGCGCCGGTATGCTTGGCTGGGTTTGACTCGGCTTCTGGGGGAACCGCTTGGCCTACTCCCAGCGCGTGAGCTTGATGACCTCATCGGCACATTTCTCCGCCAGGCGCTTGAAGAGGGCGTGGCCAGCAAGGGGCTCATGCTCGAACGGCGCCTGCCCGGCCGGCACATAGCGCACCACGTTCTTCCCCCGCGCCTTGCGCCCGCCAAACCAGTCCCAGCCAATTTCCAACAACCCATGGACGCCTAGGTAGATCCACTTGGATCCGCGTCCGCTGCTTGCCTCACACCTCCGGCAATTGCCAGGGATCGCGGCGCACGTAATCCAGGCACATGGTGTTCGCCTCCGCGTCATCCACAAACCGCCAGTTCTCGGGATCAAACCGAAACGATCGCCGGTTCCAGTACCCCAGGTTTCCTAGGATGGCGATCGCGGCGTTGCGGGCGCCGGCCTCGACATCGGCCACGGGCGTCTCGCGGGATTTGATGCAATCGAGCCAGTTTCGATTTATACCGGGTACGCGCTCCAAGAAGACCTCGTCATCGGACAGCGGCTGCTCCGCTAGTTCCGGAGGATCGCTTCTGAGGCCAGCGCTTCGGTCAACCGTGAGGGTTCCCGCACTGCCGTGAAACACGACAATCTCGTTGCCTGGGCCCCATGCGGACGCGCCTGGAGCGTGGACGAACTCCACCCCGGTTTCGTAGCGGCAACGCACTCCCCGCACCGCTTCGGGATCCGCGGGGGGAATGATCTCCACGGGGCTCGTATGGTCCAAATCGAGCGCCCATTGAGCCACGTCATACAGATGTGCGCCGAGATCCGCATGGCGGCCGCCGGCATACTCGCGATATCGCCGCCACTGGGGCGGTTCATGGATTACCCCGCTCGGGCTAAGGATAGGGTGGTAAGGCCGCTCGGGCGCCGGCCCCAACCACAGATCCCAGTCGAGTCCCGGCTCCATGGGTTCCTCGGGCAGATCGCACCAATAGCTTGGGTCGCCTATGCTGACCTCCACCTTGTGGATGTCCCCGAGCCGCCCGCTCCGGATAAGCTCGACCATATGGCAAAATCGGCTGCTGGCGCGCCGTTGGGTGCCTGTTTGAAAAACTCGCTCATGCATCCGGACTGCTTCGATGCAGCGTTGCGCCTCCCGAAGCGTCAGCGTCAGCGGCTTCTCGCAAAAAACATCCTTACCCGCCTTGCAAGCCTCGATCACCGCAATCGCGTGCCAATGGTCCGGCGTCGCGATGACCACGCCGTCGATGTCATCCCGCTCCAGCACGTCGCGAAAGTCGTTGTACGCAACGCACTCGCCTTGCGCCTCCTCTACCATTTCCTTGGCGGCCTCGCGCCGGTTCACGTCGACATCGCACACGGCGAGCACCTGCACATCCGGCATGGGCGTGTGTTCATGCCCGCCTCCGTCGGCGGGATCGTCCGCTAAGAAGATGGGAACGTGGCGGCGCAAGCAGATCCATCCCATTCCGATGAATCCTAATGTGACGCGATCGCTGGGCGCGGCGCGGCCGGCCCCGCCAAGCACGCTCGCCGGTATGATCAGTGGCGCAGTTATGGCGGCCGCGGCCCCGTGAATGAACTGCCGGCGCGACATATCCGTAGTCTTCATAACAAGTCAACCCCTATTCGACCTTTCAGCGAAGGCCGGACTCATCTCAATCAGATCATTCCTCCACCACTTCGACTAAGGCCGTGGCCGTATGCCCGCCGCACGTCGAGCGCACGGTGATTTCGGCTTGGCCGGGGGAATGGGCGATGACCACCATCTTACCCTCGGTGAGATAGACCGGGCGCACCACCTCCGGATCAACCTCGTCCAACATCCGGGGCTCCACCGCCGCCACGCCGGAATCGCTGCTCTCCCATGTGGCGATGCGATAACTGGCGGCCCGGGGTTCAATGACGACATCAATCCGTTGTTCTTCACCAGAGCGGAGCGTCATCGTTTCCGGCGTAAGCACGACCTCCCGAACGGGAATCGGATCGTCCCGCAATGGGATAGCCAACCAGTCCTCGACTTCCAAGGCGCGCGTGGTCCAGTCCCCGCGTACGTCCCATGGCTGGAAGAATGTTGTGGGCGGGCCTGCCGCCTCCAGGCCCCGTCCTCCGCGCGCGGCAGTCTCTGCGTCGATCTCGCCCAAAGCCAGCCGCACGTCCCAGACATACTGCCAAGTCGCCCAGCCATACGTCGGCTTATAGGGGCTCCGGCCGGGGTTGGGACGCCATATCCGCCGCGCCAGGCCGGTCGCTCCGAACGGAGGCGATTCTTCTGGCAAGTATTCGCTGTTTGGGGCCATCAGCCGCTTGCGGACACGCTCCAAGAAATTGCCGCGCATCCTGTCATGGTAATATGCTCCCGGTTCCTGCGCGAATCCAGCCTCATAGTCATCCCCCAGCTCCAGAGTCTGCAACACCACCTCGCGGTCTTCATCAACAACCCGTTCAGCCGCCTCGATGCGGGCCTCACGATACTGGTGCTCGTCATAATGGGTAGGACGAGGACCAAACCACTGCCGCAGCGCATCTAAACCGCCTTCTTCCATGATGTCGTACACCAACTTCATGTTTTCGAGGTGTACGTTGTCATTGTGATCGATGGGGCCATCTACTAGCCGGTCCGTATAACTGCCGTTGTGGGCGCTGTGCGCCTCGCGTCCATCATAGGTGTATTTATACGACCAACGTCCTTTCAATAGTTCGCCCCGTTTAGCCTCTCTGTCCGGAAGGTGATGTTCCGATCCTGGCGGATGTTCCACCGACCTCAGCCAATTGTAACTCTCCTGAAACAGGTTTCTATACGCCTCGTTACCGGTGATGGCGTAGAACTGGACCAGCATCGGTCCAGCGAAGCGGTTGAAGTTGCGCGGGTCAATGAGGGTGGATTCAAACGCGCGCGCCCACACCGGCTCATTGTGAACCCCGTACTCCTCGTTCCAACCGCGCACATTTCCAAAGCCAAGCTGTCCGTCGAACAGCCATTGCGGCAAACGCTCGATGCGCCGGATGTACTTCTCCTCCCCGGTCAGGTGATACATCATCACCATCGTCCGATACCCATCGTACGTGGCGTAGTCATTGTGCGCGTAGCCGGTCCGCACGCCAAACGCGCCCGCGATGGTTTGCTTTGGGCTGCCATCCTCGATAAACGA
>SKRY01000339.1 GCA_007118235.1 Candidatus Hydrogenedentota bacterium
ATGACCAAGCCAAACCGGGCAATGGCGGCGGATTGATGAAGCCTGCTTCTGGCGGAAGCCCTGTCCATTGGCCCCAAGGCGAAGACGAGGATATCCTGCCCACGGCCGTGATTGTGGATGACGACGATCCCGATTACGGCGATCCCGAGGACGGTGGCGGCAAGCACTCGTGACCCCAACGATATCCGCCCAGAGAATCGGATGACGGTTAACGGAATATCCCACAGCGTGTTGGAGCTTGGGATGCAGCTCAGAATGCAGGATGGAACAACGCTGTGACGAAAGCAAACGAGCAGGCCATGGCCGAGGCGGTATCGGCGGCGGACCAGCTGGAAATGGAGCCTGAAGTGCCGGACAAACCGGGTCATGAAAGGGTGTGCGGAGTGCCTGTCGCGCGCATGGACTTTCAGGATCTATGCATGGCCATCGGCGAACGCATACAACAGCGTGCGCCAGGCTTCATCGTGACTCCCAATGTGGACCACATTTGTCTGTTCCACAGACGGGCTGACATCCGGGCTGCGTACCGGGAGGCCTTTCTCGCGTTGCCTGATGGGGTGCCGCTCCTTTGGGCCGCGCGCTTTCTGGGCCGGCCGCTCAAGGAGAAGCTTAGCGGCTCCGACCTGGTGCCTATGTTAAGCGCGTGGGCGGCGGAGGAAGGCCATTCGGTGTTCTGTTTTGGCGCCGCGGAAGGCGTGGCGGAGAAGGCGGCCCGGAAACTCCGGGAGCAATATCCCGCACTGAAGGTGGCGGGGTGTTACTCGCCGCCCGTGGGTTTCGAGCGTGATCCCGTGGAAAACGAGCGCGCGATGAGCGCCATCCGAAGCGCCAACCCAGACATCTGTTTTGTCGCGCTTGGGTCTCCGAAGCAAGAACTTTGGCTGCTGCGCCACTCCAAGGATCTTGGCGTCCCCGTTTCTTTGGGAATCGGGGCGGGCCTGGATTTTGTGGCGGGCAAGGTCCGGCGGGCGCCTCGTTGCGTCCAACGAATTGGATTGGAGTGGTTGTGGCGGCTTCTTCAGGAGCCCCGCCGGTTATGGCGGCGCTACCTTGTGGAGGACGCCTTGTTTCTGTCCCTGGTTTGGCGCGATTTCCGGGGAACGACGCCTGTGCACCGGTAGTTTGGCGCATGCGCCGCTATTGATTACACGTTTACTATTCAAGGAAAGCGAAAGCGACCTATGTCACGCAAACTCTGGATCGGATTGGCGATAGTGGGACTAATCGGGGTCCTCTTGGCGGCCGGAGCCGCCGCGGGGTTGCTCCTTTACCGGCAACATCAAGAGCGCGAGTGGCTGGCCAACGCCCGGCAATACAAGGCGGAAGGCGAGTACGGCGTGGCGAGAAGCAACTACGTGAACTATCTCGCCCGCAATCCCCGGGACACCGAAGTCCTCCGGGAATACATCGAGACAAACTTGCAGCGGACCGACAACCGCGGAGACGCGCTGCAAGACGCCATTACGGGCTACATGCAGTTGTTACGCTACGAGCCCGGGGATCAAGAAGCCCAGGAAGAATTGACCGAACTTCTGTTTGAGACGGAATCCTGGGGCCGCTTGGAATTCCAGATGCAACGGCGTCTGCAGGAGAATCCCGCCGACGCGGAAGCCCGGTACATGCGGGCCATCGCCGTGGATAACCTGGGCCGGACGCAAGACGCGATCGATCACTACCGGGAACTGGTGGACGACGGGACCGATTACGCCGATGTTTATGGCAACCTCGCCATTCGGCTGCACGAGCGCGGGTTCTCCACGCAAGCCGCGCAAGCATTGGAAGCCGGAGAAGAACGTGTTGGAGACGACCCCGAGTTTCACTTGGCCAAGGCCCGGTATCATACCGTGGCGCGCGAGCACGAGGCCGCCGAGGCCGCCTACGAAATGGCGCTTGATCTTGATCCAGACAATCCGGACGTCTTGGCCGCGGCGGCTTCCTTCTTCGCGGGCCGAAACCGGCCGAACAGGGCGCTGGAGCTTGTGGAGCTTGCGTTGGAGAATGAACCCGGCCACGTACAGGGCCGGATCACCCATGCCCAAGTGAAGCAACGCCAAGGGGAATTGGAGGCCGCCCGGGATATCCTCGAGTCATTGGACGCGTATGAGCGTCATGGGAATCCAGGCGCCATGATCGCACTTGCCGAGATCTACCTGAGTCTCGAGAACACGGACAAGGCCATGGAGGTCGTGGATGAGCATCTGGAGGGCTACGGAGGACAGTCGCTCATCCGGGACTATGTGACGGCGCGCAGGCTGCTTATGGAGGGGGAACCCGAAAGGGCCGCCACCCGGCTCGCCAATGTGTATGACCAAGTCCCGGGATTCGGTCCGGCCCAGTTTCATCTCATCGTGGCGTATCTCCAAAGTGGTCAACGGATTCATGCCCGCGCCGTTCTTGAATCCTACCTTCGCCGTTATCCCGATGAACAGCAAGCGCGCTTGCTCATGGCCGCGGAAGCGGGCACCGAAACCAGTGATCAAGAACTGGCGGAACTCGCCCTGAACCTTCTCGATTCGGGAAGCACCGATACCGGCTCCCTCATAAACGCGGCAGTGAATCTGTTCGAGGTGGGAATGGCGCGGGGCGAACCACGGGAACGGCTGCGCACCATTGAGCAGCTTCTTGAGCGCGCCATGACGCACGAACCCAATGACCCGCAGCCCTACCTGATTCTGGCTGACATTTGGCTTGCGCTGGGCGATACGCAGGAGGCCCGGAGTGTCGCGGATAGCGCGGTGGAAGCGGGGTTGCCCCAAGCCCCATTTCGCATCGTCCACGCCAGCGCGGCCCTAGCCGATGGCGACGAAGCCGAGGCAAGCCAGCAGTTTCGACTCGCGCTGGAGAGTGGCGAGTTCGACGCGGATGAGGCGCTCCAATGGGCGCGGATGTTCGAGCAGCTTGGCGGACAACAACAGGCCCTGGATAGCATTACCGCTAGCCTGGAGCAGTTGACGGAAGACCAGCAGCTCCCGGTGCGTCTGAGCGAAATGGTCCTTTTGGCGAGCGCGGGGGAGCTGGATGCGGCGCTGGCGTTGCGCGAAACCTTGCATGAGGACTATTCCGAGGAATCGCAAGAAATGAACCAGTTGGAGCAGGCCAGTCTCCAGGTGGCTCAGTTGTGTCTGCAAACGAATGACCCCGCGTACATCGAGCGGGCTGAAAGCATTATTGAAGCCGTGCGGGAGCGTTCGCCGGAGAATATGCAGGCGCGCGTCCTTCAAGCGGAGCTGCTCGTGCGCAACACGCCCCCGGCTCCAGCCGAGGCGGAGCTTGTCCTTGGGGAAGTGCTCAATGAGAATCCGGACCACCTTTCCGCTCTTCTCGGGATGTCCGCGGTGCGAATGCAACAAGGGGCGCTGGAAGAGGCTCGCAACTACTTGGAGCGCGTGCTCAACGCCGCTCCAGGTCAGGTGGCGCCTCAATTGCGTTACGCCGAGTTGAGCATGCGCCTGGGCGACTTCAGCGAGGCGGAGGCTATTCTAGGGCAAGTCACGAGCGCGAATCCGGGCAATATCCGGGCGCGGTTGCTGCTCGCTGAATTGGCGCTTTACCGTGGGGATATGGATGAAGCGCGCGACAGGTTGGAGGAACTTGCGCCGGCCGCCGAAGGGAATCCGCTGCTTGCTCAAGAGCTGGAGAATCTAAACAGCCGCCTCGACATGGCGGAACGGGATCCCAGCGAAATCGCGGCGGAATTCCGGGAATCCTATGATGCCGATCCCATGGACCTTAACGCCTTGCGCAACTTGGTGACGGCATTGCGCCAAGCCGGCGAAACCGGCCAAGCGGAGGAGCTGCTAGAAATGACCGCGGAAGACCACGCGGAAGATCCGGAGTTGTGGATACTCTTGGGACAGTTTCGCGCCGCTCAGGGCGATTCAGAGAACTTGCGCAGGGCTTCCACGGCCTTCACGCGCGCCCTCATGCTGGAACCGGAGAATCTTGCCGCCATTACCGATATGATCGAGGTACAGAGCCGGTTGGGTAATCTGGGTGAGGCCGCATCCTTGTGCGAGCGCTATCTGGAACAACGCCCGGATTCCCCGCAGATGCACTTCCGCAGGGCATCCCTTTTGGCCGCTCAAGGACAGAACGCGCAGAGGGCTCTTGAGAGCGTGGACGCGGCCCTAGCGCTGCGGGACGCCACGGAATACCGCGCGCTTCGCGGATTCCTGCGTGTAAACACCGGCGATTATCAAGGGGCCACGGAAGACTTGGAGGCCGTCGCCGCCCAGGCGGGCGCAACCACGGCGCAATTGGATGTCGCCCTCGCCCAGGCCTATC
>SKRY01000444.1 GCA_007118235.1 Candidatus Hydrogenedentota bacterium
ATCCGCGTCAAGGCCCGGTGCATGAGGCGCAAGGTGGCCGCCGCGCTCAGACGGCCCTCGGTTAGGCCCTCATCGTAGGTCCGGGGCTTGGCCAGTTCGAGGTAGTTGTCGCAGAAGGTGCGCCAGAAGAAGTCCTCGGTGAGACTCAACACCTGGGCATAGTCGAACCGCTCGAACGCCTCCGTCGCCCGCTCGACGAGGGGGCGCAGCTCGGCGATAACGGCGCGATCAATCTCCGCAGTGACCTGGTCAGGCGTCAATTGCGCGGGGTCGAGTTCGGCGAACCGGCCGAGAGCAAATTTGCTGGCGTTGAACAGTTTGGTGCACAGGCGTTTGCCCACGCGGAAGACCTGCTCGTCGTAGGCGGTATCCACGCCAAGCCGGGCGCGCGCCGCCCAATAGCGCACGCTGTCCGCGCCGAATTGCTCGATGAGCGGCTCGGGCGTCACCACGTTGCCCTGGCTCTTCGACATCTTCTTGCGCTCGGGATCGAGGATCCAGCCGCTAATGACCACATTCTCCCACGGGATCGCCTTTTCGTGGGTATACGCCTTCACGATGGCGTAGAACGCCCACGTCCGGATGATCTCGTGGCTTTGGGGCCGGATGTCCATTGGGAAGAGCTTCTTGTGTTGTCCCGCGTCGTTCACCCAGTTCGTGCAGATCTGCGGCGACAGCGAACTCGTGGCCCAGGTGTCCATCACGTCGGGATCGCCGGTGAAGCCGCCGGGCTGATCGCGCTGCTCCTCGGTGAAGCCCACGGGCGCTTTATCCAACGGATCCACGGGAAGCTGTTCCAGCGTGGGCAGGATGCGCGCGTTGTAATCCACCCGGCCGTCTTCTCCGACGCGGTACCACACGGGGATGGGGACGCCGAAGAAGCGTTGCCGGCTCATGCACCAGTCTTGATTGAGGCCTTCCACCCAATGCTCGTATCGCAACTGCATGTGCGGGGGATGCCACGCGATCTTGCGGCCCTGTTCGAGCAACGCTTCCTTCTTATCCATGATCTTGGCGAACCATTGCCGGGCGGGGATGAGTTCGAGGGGATGGTCGCCTTTTTCAAAGACGCGCACGGTTTGGGTCATCTGCTCCGAAGGCCGGTCAATGACGCTGCCCGCCTCCTCAAAGATCTCAACAAGCCGCTTCCGCGCCTTGGGCACGGGCAGCCCCTGAATTTCGCCATAAACCTGGTTGGCTCGCGCGGCGTCCCGGCTTTCCCACCCGGGTTCGCCAAAGGTCACGGGCAACAACCGGCCGTCCTTACCCACGACTTGGCGGGTAGGCAAATCAAACGCTTGCCACCACTCGACGTCGGTTTGGTCGCCGAAGGTACATACCATCACAACGCCTGTGCCCTTTTCCGGATCCGCCTTGGGATCCGCCATGATGGGCGCGGGCGCTTGGAAGAGCGGCGTCAGGGCGTTCTTGCCCACGAGATGCTTGTAGCGCTCGTCCTCGGGGTGAACCAGCACGGCCACGCAAGCGGGTAGCAGCTCCGGCCGCGTCGTGGCGATGACCAAGTGTCCGTCCTCGCCCTCAAGCCCAAAGCGCAGGTAGTGGAAGGCGCTGTCCCTCTCCTTGTCCGCCACTTCGGCCTGGGCGATGGCGGTTTGAAAGTCCACATCCCACATGACGGGCCGCTCGTCCTGGTAAATCTCGCCCTGCTTGATGAGTTCGATGAAGCTGTACTGCGAGGTGCGGCGGCAGTGGTCATCAATGGTGGCGTATTCGAGGTCCCAGTCGTAGGACATGCCGAGGCGCGTCCACAACCGGCGGAACACCTCCTCGTCCTCCTTCGTTACCTCGTGGCAGAGTTCGATGAAATTGTTGCGGCTGATGGCCTCGGGCGCTCCCTTCTTGCCGCGTTCCCCCTTGTAATCGGGATCGTAATGCAGATGGGGTTCGCACCGGACGTTGTACAGATTCTGCACGCGGCGCTCGGTGGGCAGGCCGTTGTCGTCCCAGCCGATGGGGAAGAAGATGTTCTTGCCCCGCATGCGTTGGAAGCGTACGATGAAATCCTGATGAGAATAACTGAATATGTGGCCCACGTGGAGGGAACCGCTCACGGTTGGCGGCGGCGTGTCCACCACGAAGGACTCTTCACGGGAACATTCCGGGTTCCAAGCGTTGCTGCCGGAGTCCACCCAATGATTGCTCCATTTATCTTCCAATTGATGCGCGTCGTATTTCTTTGGTAAATCCATGGTTCGCTCCTTAACCTCTTACAATCCATGGGAGTACATAGAGGTAGGCAAGGTTTCGGGTGATATTTCGGTTCACACCGTGGCTGTGTTCCCCGGCGGGGCCGCTCTGCTTCCGTTCTCCTGGTGTCCTATATCAATGGCAAGCCGATTAGCAACTCGAAGGGCCGCACAAGAACTGGCAGGAGCGTGCCCAACACGGGGCGCGCCAGGACAACAGCGATTACGATCCCCCAAGGGCCAATCCGGTAGAGCGCTTCCTCTGCTTCAGACGGCAGGAAGTATCCCAGCACGTAATGGCCATCCAGGGGAGGCACCGGAATCAGATTAAACGTGAATAGCACCAGGTTGATCAAAATAAGGAACGCCGCCACCATGGCTACTGGGTCGGGGATGGGGCCTCCCTGGGCTTCGAGTCCCCCGCTAATCACCAACACAACCTTGAAAAGGATGGCCGTTACGACGGCGATGGCCACGTTGGAGATGGGGCCGGCCACGGCAATGAGTACGGGATCGCGCCGGATGTTGTTCAGATTGACCGGATTAAACGGCACGGGCTTGGCCCAGCCAAACAGAAACGGAAAACCAAACACCATCATGATGAGCGGCATCACCACCGTCCCGATGGGATCCGCGTGGGCCATGGGATTGAGGGTAACACGGCCCAACAAGCGGGCCGAGGGATCGCCACAGCGCTCGGCGGTCCAGGCATGGGCGGTTTCGTGAACACACAACGAAAACAGCAGCACGCCGTACTGGAGCAGGATTAGCGCCCAGTTGATGTTTTCCAAAACTTGGTAGTACTCCTCGATTCAGATTCGGGATGGAAGGCTTTCACGCGCGTCAACAACGCGGGTGTCCATGTAAACGGCGTTCCCCTTTCCGCGGGACAGGGGGGCATGGGTGTTCCAATAGGCCGGCGCCCGCCGCTTTTGCAGAGCAAACTATACCAAAAACGGGCGGGATGAATGAAATCGGGGCGCCATTTGGCCGCCTTGGGCCGTGATTGGGTACAATGATGGGAACAAGCGCGGGTTTGACCATGGTTACCTCCTCAGGGTGAAACAGCACAATCTAACCCGCCCTCACGGCAAAGGATACCCTCAAGCGGATGACACAGATCCAGTGCCCCACGTGCGGAACCCAGAATCCGGCCGGCGAAGCGCGATGTGCGCGGTGCAACGCCCCCTTGTCCGGTGACGGCGCGAAGCCGCAGGGAAAGACCGCGAATAGCGGCGGCCAACCGAACCAAGCCTCCCGCACGAAACAGCCGCAAATCACGTTTCCACGCGGCAAGGTCTTGGCCAACCGCTACACCATCATCGAGATGATCGGCCGGGGCGGGATGGGCTGCATCTACAAGGCGCACGACAACGTCCTGAACGAAGAAGTGGCGCTCAAGATGCTTCTCCCGCAGTTTGTCCGCGACAGCGTGGTGGTGAACCGGTTCTATAACGAGGCGCGTATCGCCCGGCAGCTCGCCCATCCGAACATCGTGCGGGTTCACGATATCGGCATGACCGAGGGCGTCCTCTATATCTCCATGGAGTACCTTCGAGGACGGTCGTTGCGCGATCTGATGGAGCACCAGGGCGGCGGGCAGTGGCTGTCCATCGAGATGGCCCTGCGGATTGTGGACGGCATTTGCGAGGCCCTTGAGTATGCGCACCAGTACACCGTCCACCGGGACATCAAGCCCGAGAATGTGATGATCGGCGAGAATGGTCAGGTGAAGCTCATGGATTTCGGCATCTCCAAGCTGGTGACGAAATCCAATCTCACCGCCACTTCCATGGTGATGGGCACGCCACACTATATGTCGCCGGAACAATTCAAGGACAGCCGGGCCGTGGATGGCCGGGCCGACGTCTACAGCATGGGCGTTCTCATCTACGAAATGCTCACGGGCGGTCTACCCACCGGCATGGGCAAACCCTTAAGCGCGGTGCGATCCGACGCCCCCTTTGAGTTGGATGGCATTGTCATCAAGTGCACGGAAAAAGACCCCGAGAATCGCTTTCAATCGGTTCGGGAATTGCGCCAGGCTGTTCAAGCCGTGCG
>SKRY01000121.1 GCA_007118235.1 Candidatus Hydrogenedentota bacterium
CGTTCATGGGATCCGCTGGCGCCTCGAACCAGCCCCGATGGGTCACGATGTCCTTGCGGCCGTTGCCGTTGATGTCGCCCACGCCCAGTCCATGGCCCGTGGGCCGGGGGGAAACGATGTGCTCTTGAAACTCTCCCGTACCCTTACCGTCCTCATCCCGCACCAATTTGTAAATGCGCTGGCGCCGGAACGGGGTGTTGGGCAAGATCTCGTAGTGGCCGTCGCCGTCGATGTCGTGAAAGAGAATATGCATCACCTCGCCGGGGGCGTCAATGGTGTGCGTTTCCCACAACCCCGGTTCGCCCTGGGGATTCTCGCGCCACTTCACCTTGCCGTTCCACCAGCCGCCCGTGATGATGTCCTTGTAGCCATTCCCGTTCACGTCCATGGGGAAGTTCGTGTAGGCGTCGTAGTAATCCTCGATGGCGTCCACCTCGGCGATGCGATGGGCCTTCGTGAAATCCGGGCCTTCAAACCAGTATTCCACGGACACGATGTCCATGGCCCCGTTGTTGTTCACATCAAAGGCGGTGGCTGTTTCATACGTCACGTCGCCGATGCGCTCCCGCTCGAACTCCAGCGGGACTTCCGCCGGCGCTTGAGAGGCCGTGGCCAGCCCAGCCGCGAAAAACACCACCCATATGCCGGTCAACGCCCGCCTTGCTTGCTGCTGCATGACAACCTCCGTATCCACATTTTCTGTCTTGTGCGCCATCGTAAGCGAGCCGCCCAATCCTTTTCATGTCACCCGGATCCTGCCCGTGCGATGGTAAGCGCGCCGTTGGAACGCGCGGTGCGTTCCTGTATTGCTCCCCTCAACATACGGGCTGTGGCCCAGGTAATCAACCCCAGGCCGGCCCGCTGGGTCTCCCGTGCCGTGAAGGCGCCGCCGCCTTGTCACAAAAACAACAACCCATAGCAATGCTTGCTTTTGACAGCATCAATATGTTGTGGTATGCTGATGTCCGTTCATGGGGCCGTGAGGCCGGGGTACACAGCGGCGGGCGGACGGAGGAGCGAGAACAATGACAGTGGATGATGTGCTCTACGTGGGCCGGGACGCCATGCTGGTGACGCTTCTGGTGGCGTCTCCCATGTTGTTGTCCGGCCTGATAGTTGGGCTAATCATAAGCATATTTCAGTCTGTTACGCAGATTCAAGAGATAACACTCACATTTGTTCCCAAGATTATAGTGGTGTTGACCGTTTTTGTTTTGTTCTTGCCTTGGACGCTCACGCTTCTGCTTGGGTTTGTCCGGCCAATATTTGGTGAAATTCACTTACTGGTGAACTGACGCCATGATTCTGTTCGAGGCCGAGGTCTTCAAGGTGTTTGCGCTGGTCATGGTGCGCTTTTCGGGACTGTTTATCTCGGCGCCCATCTTGAATTCCGCCAATTTCCCCGCGCCTGGCAAGGCCGCGTTCGCCGCCATGCTCGCCTTCATGGTGACGCCGGTGATTCCCGCTCAAGCGGAACCCTTGCCGGGCGAAGCGCTAGCGTTTGGCCTGCTGGCGGTGTCAGAGTTGCTCATAGGGCTCATCCTCGGCTTTGTGATGAACCTCATCTTCGCGGCGGTGCAGGTCGCGGGCCAAGTCATGGACATGCTGAGCGGATTCGCCATGGTGAATGTCCTCAACCCCGCCTTCGAGGCGCAAGTGCCGATCTTCGGCTTTTTCTTGTTCATTTTGGCGGCGTTGTTTCTGTTTGTCAGCGGCGGCCATCACGTGATGATTTACGGCCTTTGGTCCACGTTCGATCAGATTCCCCTAGGGGGGCTGGTGGTGCGTCCGGATTTGCTGCATGACATCACGGCGCTGGGCCGCATCATGTTTGTGCAGGGGTTGCTTATCGCGGCCCCTATCGGGTCGGCGATGTTGCTGACCTACGCCTCGCTCGGTTTGTTGGGGCGGGTTGTGCCGCAGATGCATGTCATCGTGGTGGGCTTTCCCTTGACCATTGCGTTCGCGCTTCTGCTCATGGGCTTCATGGTTGGCTTTGTACTCATGATGCTCGACGGCATGTTCGACGACATGTTCCGGAACATGTCGCGCATGATCCCAATGATGAGTTGATCCCATGCCCGAAGAACAGGCAGGCGAAAAAACACTGCCCGCTTCCGAGCGAAAGAAGGAGCAAGCGCGGGAGCGGGGCAACGTGGCGAAAAGCCAGGACCTGAACAGCGCCATCACGCTGTCGGTGGCGCTGTTGGGACTTTGGTTCTTGGGGTGGGGGGCGTTCGAACGCCTTCAAGGGGCGACGCGGCACTATTTCATGGAGGTGGGTCATCCTCAGCTTGATGTGGACATCGCCCACTATCTGGCCGGGGAGATGGCGATAATCCTGGGCCAGATTGTGTTGCCCATCATGGCCCTGCTGGTGGTGGCGGGTATTTCCAGCAACGTGCTTCAGTTTGGCTTTCTTATCGCGCCGCAAGCGCTGAAACCCAAATTTCAGAAACTGAACCCCCTCGAAGGGATGAAGAAGTTCGTCAACGTCCGGACGTTGGTGGAGTTTCTGAAGTCCATGCTGAAGTTGGTCATCGTGATTTCAATTGTGTACGTCACGGTGAGCACTCGCTGGGAAGAACTGCTGACCCTCATCTTCATGGAGCCGCTGGACATTGTACAGCACGTGGGGTGGCTCATCGCCTTGGTCTGGTTGCGCGTGTGCGCGGCCATGCTCATTCTCGGAGTGCTTGATTTCGCTTTTCAACGCTGGCAGCACGCACAAGACTTGCGTATGACGGTTCAAGAAGCCAAGCAAGAGACCAAGGAGATGGAAGGCGATCCTCACATCAAGCAGCGCGTCCGCCAGATCCAGCGCCAACTCGCGACGCAACGGATGATGGAGGAGATCCCCAAGGCCGACGTGGTGGTGACGAACCCCGTTACCTACGCCGTGGCGCTTCGCTATGACCCCGAGTCGATGCAAGCGCCCAAGGTGGTGGCCAAGGGGGCGCGCCTGCTGGCGGAACGCATCCGCGAAGTGGCCATCGAGAATGATGTGCCCATCGTTGAACGGCCCGACATGGCCCGGGCGTTGTACAAGTCCGTGGATCTCGATCAGCCCGTGCCGGAGCATTTGTTCCGGGCTGTCGCCGAGGTCCTGGCCTACGTGTATCAAATCGATCGGCGCACGGAGAAGATCCACGAGCGCCGGCGCATGAACTACCCCGTGGGGGCCGCGGCGGGGTAACACGCAGTGAGTGGGGACGAAGAGGTTTGGCGGTATCGGCCTAATCGCATGGCAACGTAAGGAATAAGCGGCGTCCAATGGGAGCATCCGCGGAACAACTAGAGCACAACAGGTTTTCCCTGAAACGCAATCAGGACATCCTCCTGGGCGTATGTGTCGTGGGAATTCTAGCCGTGCTTGTGATTCCCATGCATACGGGAATCCTCGATGTCCTACTCACGGTCAACATCTCCGTGGGGGTCGTGGTCCTGCTAGCCACCATCTACATTCAGAAGCCGGTCGAATTCGCGGTGTTCCCCTCGCTGCTGCTAGTGCTCACCTTGTTTCGGCTCAGTCTAAACGTGGCCACCACGCGGCTCATTCTGACCGACGCGTATGCGGGCGAGGTCATCCAGTCGTTCGGGGAATTTGTCACACGCGGCAATTATGTCGTTGGATTCGTGATCTTCTCGATCCTTGTCATCATTCAGTTCGTGGTTATTACGCGCGGGGCCGGACGCATATCGGAAGTCGCGGCGCGCTTCACGTTGGACGCCATGCCCGGTAAGCAGATGGGCGTCGACGCCGATCTTAACGCGGGGCTCATCACCGAGGAGCAGGCCCGGGCCCGGCGAAGGGACATCGAACGGGAAGCCGACTTCTACGGGGCCATGGACGGCGCCACGAAGTTTGTCCGTGGCGACGCCATTGCGGCCATCATCATCGTGTTGGTGAATATTGTCTTCGGCTTGGTCATCGGCATGGTGTTCGAGGGCATGGCCATCATGGAGGCCTTGCAGACCTATACCCTCCTCACCGTGGGGGACGGGCTCGTGTCTCAGGTGCCCGCCTTGTTGATATCGACGGCGGCGGGCCTAATCGTCACGCGCACCGTGTCCGAGGAGAACCTCGGCGCCGACCTTGGCGAACAGCTCACCCGTTACCCCCGCGCCCTGGGCACGGGCGGGGCGCTTCTCGCGGTATTTGGCCTTGTGCCCGGCATGCCCACCCTGCCTTTCCTCTTGATAGCGGCCCTGCTCGGATTCTTGGGGTATCAGGCCCATCTCTCGCTGCAACGTCAAGCCGCCCTCAC
>SKRY01000367.1 GCA_007118235.1 Candidatus Hydrogenedentota bacterium
GAGGATTTCCTTGCGGTCGATCCAATCAAGGTGGAGTTGGGATATGCCCTCATTCCCCTTGCCGACACGCGTCAGGGCGGAGACCTGCTGAGCCGGGTGCAGGTGTTGCGCCAGCAAGTCGCCGCGCGCATGGGTTTCATCGTGCCGGTGGTGCGCATCGTCGACAACATGCGGTTACGGCCGAACGAGTACCGGATCAAGCTCCGGGAAAACGAAGTCGCGCGATACGATCTGCTCGCCGATCATTTCCTCGCCATGAATCCGGGCTTGGTTGAGGAGGAGATCGAGGGGATCCCCACGGAGGAGCCCGCCTTTGGCCTCCGCGCGCTGTGGGTGTCCAAGGCCAACCGCGATCGCGCCGAGCGCATGGGGTACACCATCGTGGAACCCTCGGCCGTGTTAGCCACCCATCTCACCGAAATCATCACGGCGTATGCGCCTGAACTGCTCTCGCGGCAGGACGTGCAAAACCTTATCGACAATTTGAAGGAACGTTCGCCGTCGGTTGTGGACGAATTGATCCCCGGCATCCTGAGTTTGGGCGAGGTTCAAAAGGTGCTTCAGAATCTCCTGCGCGAGCGGGTTTCCATACGCAACTTGGAGACCATCCTCGAGGTTCTGGCCGACTTTGCTCCAAGAACCAAGGACCCCGAGGTCTTGACCGAATACGTGCGCCACGGCCTGGCGCGCCAGATCAGCGCCGACTATACGGACGAAGAGCACGCGCTGCGGGTGGTGACGCTTTCGCCTGAAGTGGAACGCGAGATTCTTGAGGCGGTCCGGCAAGGCGAGACCAGCGATTACCTCCCGGTGGAGCCGGCCCGGGCCGACGCCATCGCCAAGGCGGCCACGGAAGCCGTGCAACCCCTGGTCGCGGCGGGCTATGATCCCGTCTTGCTGACGCCAGCCCAAATCCGCCGGTTCGTGAAACGGATGGTGGAGCGCGTCGCGCCTCGGATCGTGGTGCTGTCGTTCAACGAAATCGACCCCGCGGTGCGCCTCGAAAGTGGAGGACAGGTAAATGCCTAAGGGAAACGAACCACTCCACACCTTCCGCGCGGCCTCCCTTGACGCCGCCTACCGCGCCATGAAGCAAGCCCTGGGCGCGGACGCTGTCGTCGTTCGCACGGCGGAGGTCCCCAGCAAGGGACTTGGGGGATGGCTTGGCTGGAAAGAGGTTGAAGTCACGGCGCGAGCCCCGCTTCCCACGCGCGAGGAGAAACCGCGCCCGCGTTCCCAAGCCGAACAACGCTACCAGCAGAACTCCAGGATCGGCTCGGAGGAGACCGTGAGCGAGACGGTGGAATACTTCCGGCAACTTGTAAGCGACGCGCAACACCGCCTAGCCGCAAGCGAGGACAAGGGCGCGGCCCAACAACCCACGGCTTCCGCAGTGGGCCCCCAAACGCCGCGATCCAGCGGCAGCGAGGCTCCCGCCCCTGTCATCCCGTTCCGAAAGCCGGTTTCCAAACAATCGGACACGGACAAGCTCGAGAAAGAGCTACAGGAAATGCGGGAGATGTTGCAGGTCCTTTTGACGGAATCCCGCGCGAGCACCTTGCCTCCGGAGTTGTCCCGCGCCTACCAGGTGCTGTTGGAGCAGGGCGTGACGCGTAAGGTTGCCGCAAGCGTGGTCGGAGCGCTCACCAAGAATCTTGATGAGCAGAGCTGGCGCGATGAGCGCATTCTCCGCGAGCGCCTGAAGGTGGAGATACGCAAGCGCACCCTTGTGACGGGCGGGCTCTCCATCACGGCGGGTAAACGCCGTGTCGTTGCGCTCGTGGGGGCGACGGGGGTCGGGAAGACGACCAATTTGGCCAAGCTCGCCGCCTTGTTCGCCGTGCGCGATCGCGGCCGCGTGGCTCTGGTGACGACGGACACGTACCGTTTCGCCGCGCCCGAGCAACTTCGTGTTTACGCGAATATCATTGGCGTGCCGCTCAAGGTGGTCAACGACGCGGGCGAACTCATTGACGCCATGCAGGCGTTTCGCGACTATGACCTCGTCCTTATTGACACAGCGGGCGGCAGTCAGTTTAATGTACAGCAAATTCAGGAGCAGCGTGAACTCCTGCACGCCGCCGGCGCCGACGAGGTGCATCTGGTGATGAGCGCCAACACGCATATTGATGAGTTGCACAGCGTGGTGGCGAACCTGAGAAGCCTGAATCCGGCGGGGCTGATGTTCACCAAACTTGACGAGACGCGGTCCTTTGGGCCAATGTTTAGTCTTAGCCAAGAAGTGCAACTGCCGGTATCCTATTTGAGTGTGGGGCAGAACGTGCCCGATGACATTCTATTGGCGCAACCCGCCACCATGGCGAATCTCGTAATGGAAGGTAAAGATGACCGTGGGCGACCAAGCACAGCATTTGCGTGAGTATGTCCGCCGCCACCACCAGCGCGCGCGCGTACTCGCCGTGACCAGTGGCAAAGGGGGCGTGGGCAAGACGGGAATAAGCGTGAACCTGGCGATTGCGCTGGCGGCGCGGGGACAGCGCGTGGTGGTGCTCGACGCTGATCTCGGCCTTGCCAACGTGGAGGTGTTGCTAGGCCTGAACTCCCTCTATAACCTGCAGCATGTTGTGGAGGGCGGAAAGGAGCTGGTTGATATCCTCGTCGAGGGGCCCGGCGGCATCAAAGTGATTCCCGGCAGTTCGGGTCTGGCCAAGATCGCGGATCTAGGAGCCGGGGAGCGCGCCAATCTATTGGATGGCCTCCGTCAGCTTCAAGAGATCACGGATTTCATAATCATTGACACCATGGCGGGGATTGGACAGAACGCCATCTCCTTCGCCAGCGCGGCGGACGAGGTTTTGGTGGTGTCCACGCCAGAGCCGTCGTCCATCGTGGACGCCTATGCCGTCATAAAGACCCTCTACCAGAAGCGTGAGGACGCCGTGATGAGCCTGGTGGTGAACATGGCGGCGAACAAGGAACAGGCCTTGGCCGTATCCAAGAAGCTGACCACGGTTACTCAGAAATACCTCGGACGCAATCTGTCCTACCACGGGTATGTGCCCCGCGACCCTCATGTCATGCAGGCCGTGATGCAGACCTATCCCTTCGTGTTGCGTTATCCTTCGGCGGCCGCCTCGAAATCCGTTCAGGAACTCGCCACCCGTCTGGTTCAGCAAGAAGCGCCTATGCGGGACGAGAGGGTCAGCTTCTTCCGCCGGTTCGCTCAAACGCTCGGGTTGGCGAGCAGCGCCTGAGCCTCGTGGGCGCGCGGCCCGTCACATGGGAAGACCGGCCCCCGTTTTGGGCTTCGGAACTCGCCGGAAATGGGGGAGGTTCCGCGCGCCTTTAGGAAACGGCGCGTGATGCGCTACAATTCTCGCCATGGCCACCCAGACGCACGTTAACATCCTGACGGTTAGCCAGCTCACCCGGCGCGTGAAGAACCTTCTGGAGGAAGGAATCGGAACCGTTTGGGTGAGTGGTGAGATCTCGAATTTCAAGCGGAGTTCGGCGGGACACTGTTATTTCAGCCTCAAGGACGCCGCCAGTCAGGTGGATTGCGTCATGTTCCGGGGGCGGATCTCGAAACTACAGTTTACCCCGGACAACGGCCTGGAGGTCATTCTTCATGGCCAGGTCAGCGTGTATGAACGCCGGGGCAACTACCAGATCATCTGCGAGGAGATGCACCCCAAGGGCCAGGGCGCCCTCCAATTGGCGTTCGAGCAATTGCGGGCGCGGCTTGAAGCCGAGGGGCTCTTTGACGAGGCTCTGAAGAAGCCCTTGCCCATGCTTCCCAAACGCATCGGCATCGTCACCTCGGCCACGGGCGCCGCGATACGGGACATCCTTAACGTCATCAACCGCCGCTTCGCCAATGTGCACATCCTACTGTATCCCACGCGCGTGCAGGGCGAAGAGGCGGCAGGCGAGATCACCGCCGGGATCGAGGCCCTGGACCAGCTCGGGATAGACGTCCTGATCGTGGGCCGGGGAGGCGGTTCGCTTGAAGACCTTTGGCCGTTCAACGAAGAGGCTGTTGTGCGCGCGATTCACAAGGCCCGGACGCCCGTCATAAGCGCGGTGGGCCATGAGGTGGATGTCACCCTGTCCGATTACGTGGCTGATGTGCGCGCGCCAACGCCGTCAGCCGCGGCCGAACTGGTGGTTCAGGAGCAACAGGCGCTCGCGGATCGCGTGCGGAATCTGGAGCGGGCCTTGGCCAAAGGGCTCACGAGGCGGCTGGAATCGGCCCAGCAACGGTTGCGGCTAGCGGGGAACA
>SKRY01000492.1 GCA_007118235.1 Candidatus Hydrogenedentota bacterium
CCCGCGAATATGAGCAGGTTTCCCCCTAAATGCGCGACGATATACAACACCAGGAAAATCCCGGTGATCGCCACCACTTGTTTCCGGAAAATCGAGGTCGAAAGTAGTCCCTTGGAGTGAGCACTCATGACAGGATTTGGCCCTTTCAAGCACTGTTATCCCCGCCGCGGCGGAGCGGACATTCTTCAGCGCCTCAAGAATCCGCGCCAGGCCGATGGCCGTTCGCTTGAGAACACGAACCACAGGGCGCGGGCGGCTTTACTGAGATGGAGGACGGAGATCATTGACGGCCCCCGCGGTCCGGGAGCACTGGGTTTGACGGCGGAAGTGATACTCGCCAAAAGGGTGGCACCGCTACGCGCGCGTATTATATCCAAACGGGGCGCCCTAGTCCAAAAAATTTCTAGCTATATACGTTTTATATATATCTTGAACACTTCAGCGAGCGCGCCACTGGAATGAGGGATACAGTGGAAGCGCCTGATCTTGTTCGATACAATACCTCGCCACGGCGCGTTTTCGCACGCGAACGTGAAGACTTCACCTGTGACACGGGGAAAGACGCCATGCTCCTAATCGCGGCCGAAATCGGTGTGCTGCTCGTATTGATCCTCGCGAACGGATTCTTCGCCATGTCGGAGATCGCCGTGGTATCGGCCCGCAAGACGCGGCTCGAACGGAACAAGCGGCAAGGCGATTCGGGAGCCGCGGCCGCCTTGGATCTCACAAACGAACCCAGCCATTTTCTGTCCACCATACAGATCGGCATCACCCTCATCGGCATCACGGCCGGGGCATTCGCGGGGGCCACGCTCGCGGAGCAGCTCGGCGAACGTCTGAAGAGCATCGCCTGGCTGGCGCCGTACAGCGACGTGGCGGGATTGGGGATCGTGGTCGTGGCGATCACTTACGTGCAACTAATCCTCGGGGAGCTGGCCCCCAAACGGCTGGCCTTGAGCGATCCCGAGCGGATATCCGCGCGCGTGGCCCGGGTCATGAAACACCTTTGCCGCCTGGCGTACCCTGTTGTGCGCGTTCTGAGCTGGTCCACCGACGCCGTCGTTTGGGCGCTTCCCGGGCGCACCGTGCGTCAACCGGAGCTGGTGGAGGACGAGATCCGGTTGCTGGCGCAACAGGCCACCCATGCCGGCGCGTTCACCAAACTCGAACGGCAAATGCTGGAGCAGGTCCTGCGCCTCGGAGAACGCACGATCGGCTCCCTGATGACGCCCCGATCGGACGCGGCCTGGCTTGACATCCGCGCCAGCCGGAAGACGATTGAAAACGTCTTGTCCGAACACTTCTATAGCTATTTCCCCGTGGCCGACGGCAACCTGGATCATGTACTGGGGGTGGTTCACAGCAAGGCGCTGCTCGCCCGCAGTTGGAGCGGCGAACCCATCGACTTGCGCGATCTCCTCCGCGAACCGCTGTACGTCGACGATGATCTCACCGTATTGAAGGCGATCGAACTCTTTCGGGATCAGCGTATCCCGGTCGCCTTGGTCACCAACGCGGACGGACGCATCAGCGGGCTGGTCACCACCACGGACATCCTGGACGCCATCGGCGGCGACATGCCGTTGCCGGGCGCGCGCCCCGAAGCCCCAGCCGTTGCGAGCGAGCAGGATTCGTGGCTGGTGGATGGATGGGAATCCATGGACTTCGTTGAGCAACTCGCCGGGGACGAAACCGGCGCCGAACCCGCCCCCATCCATGCCCGAACGGTGGGGGCCTTCGCGGCTAGCCACGTAGGGGAACCGCCCGACGCGGGGACTTGGTTCGAGTGGCGCGGCCTTCGTTTCGAGGTGATCGCCGTGAGCGGAACCCGCATCGACAAAATCTTCATCCGGCGCAGGCCGGCCGGCGCCGGGGAACGGACGGAGTAACCCAGCGCCCACGTCCCCTCTCTTGGCTGGGCCGGTGCGCGCCGCCGGTGGGAATGCGCGCGAAGGTTCCGCCGTTACATGGGCAAGGGCGGCTGACGCCGCGCGTGCTCCGGTGATGCCGCTTTATTTCGAGGCGTACGGTGTCGTATGATGATCAAGCTTCTCCGGCGTCTCGCGGTGTGTAGAAGGACGCTGGATGGATAGCAATGGTTAACACATAAGGAGGATGTAGGTTATGTGGCACAAGTTCATGCGTGTGGGAATGGCGGCCGCCATGGCCGCGGCGTTTGGAGCCATGGAGGCGGGCGCCGTCAATGTCTTGTTGCTAACCAAGTCATCGGGCTTCGAACACAGCGCTATCGCCCGGGAGAACGATGAGCCTAGTCTAGTGGAGCGGATCGCCGCGGAGTTGGCGGAGGAACACGAAGTCGGATTGACGGCCACCAAGGACGCCAGCCTAATCAATGCGGACAACCTCGCCAATTATGATGTGGTCATCTTCTACACTAGCGGCAATCTGTTGCAGGAAGGCTCGGATGGTCATCCCCCGATGACAGAAGAAGGCAAGGAAGAGTTTCTGGAATGGATCGAGAACGGCGGGGGCTTCATTGGCATTCACAGCGCCAGCGACACCTTCCGGGGTGGTGATCCCGATCCCTACATCGAAATGCTGGGCGGCGAGTTCACGTGGCACGGGCCCCAATTCGAAGGCACGGTCCGGGTCACCGATGGCGATCACCCCGCCATGGGCGCCATCCCAACGGAGTGGGATGTATGGGATGAGTGGTATGTACACACTCACCTCAACACGGATAACATCCGGCTGCTTGCCGTTATGGAAGCTCCCGAGAATATCCAAGAGAACCATTCCGAACACGAGCAAGAGGTCCCGGTTATTTGGTGCCGCTCCTATGGCGATGGCCGAGTCTTTTACAACGCCATGGGCCATGCGCACGATGTGTGGGAGGATGAAATCTTCCAGCAACATCTGCTGGACGCGGTGGCCTGGGCCGCGGGCGAAGGCCCCCTGCACGCGGAACCTAACTTCCATGATGTGCTTCCCGACCACGAGTAAGACCATGGCCGGGTCGATAGGACACGGTACGCTTGACGTTTGAAACATGACGCCCCGGCTGGGTTTGAGCAAGGCCTCCGCCCAGCCGGGGCAATTCATTTTTCCCCGGGCGCAGGCGCCGCGGTCGATGCGTTCGTAGCGCCGGGGAACGGCGGCGGTAGGAAATGGAAGCCAAAGCGGAGGTTCACTCTATGAGACGCGGACAACTTTGGACGAGACGTTCCGTGTTGAAGTCGCTAGGCTCGGCGGCCGCGGCGGTGGTGGCGGCTGGGACGGGTCCGCTGAGCCGCCTTGTGTCTGGCGCGGCGGAAGAGAAAGTCAGGTTAGTGTTCTTGACGGACACGCACCTCGACATGAAGTGCAGCGCCGCCAACCTCGCCCACATCGCGCGGTGGATAGTGGACAACGCCGAGCCACTCAACATCCGTTATGTCGCTCATCAAGGAGACGTGGGCGACCGGCGCGGCACGGGCAGTATCGGCGAGATGTTGAAGGCGAGCCGGGACGCCTTGCAGCCTATAATGGATGCGGGAATCCCTTTCTCGGTGGCGATTGGTAACCACGATTACGACGTGGGAAGCGATACGCGGCCTTGCGAGGCCTTCAATGATCCCGAGGCGTTTGGCATGGCGTTCTATGAAGGGCAACCGTGGTTTGGCGGAACCTTCGAGGCGGAGGCCAGCGAGCCGGGGCCGGATCCCGGGGGAACCGTCAACCACTACGTAGCCCAAGAGATTGCCGGGCATCCCTTCCTGTTCTTGACCCTGGAGTTGTTCCCGAGGGACAAGGTCATGGATTGGGCGTACCATCTTGTAAGGGAACGCTTCCCGGATCACGAGGTAGCCGTCACCACCCATGCGTATCTGCACCGGGAAGGTCACCTATGCGCGGGCGTGGGCTACGACGGATTCTCGCGCGAGGAAGGCCCGGAATACTCCAACGACGGCGAGGAGATGTGGGAAAGGTATTTCAGGAAATGGCCCAATCTGCGGTTGGTATCCGGCGGGCATTTCATCGATGAGCCGCGCCAGAACTACCTCGAACAGACCGGAGACGACGGAAACATCGTCCACAGTCATTTCTGGAATTACCAGAATTGGGGATACCGGGATGGCGCGCTCTTCAACACCCGCCGCGAAGGGGAAAACCAGGCGGCCATGGTAAAACTGTTCGGCGTGGACCT
Organism: Candidatus Hydrogenedentota bacterium; assembly: GCA_007118235.1. Lineage (GTDB taxonomy): Bacteria > Hydrogenedentota > Hydrogenedentia > Hydrogenedentales > SLHB01 > SKRY01. The sequence continues at coordinate 4,148 of SKRY01000492.1, forward strand.
CGCCGGCGGTGAAGTCCACATCGAGAACTACCTGCCACCAGCCGGCGTGGAAGGCGAAGCGGCCGATCCGGCCCACCACCGCGCGTGGGGCTA
>SKRY01000323.1 GCA_007118235.1 Candidatus Hydrogenedentota bacterium
CCGCGCGGGATATGTTCGGACGGGAGTGCCAATGGCGCGCGCGCAACGTGGTTGCGGCGACGGGGTTCTATGATTCGCCGCGCATGCTGGATGTGCCGGGCGAGGACTTGCCCAAGGTCACCCATCGCTACACCGAGCCCCATCCCTATGTGGACCAGGAGGCGCTCGTGGTGGGCGGGGGCAGTTCGGCGGCCGAGGCCGCGTTGGAGCTGTGGCGCGCGGGCGCGCACGTGACGGTGGTCATGCGGGGCGAGCGGTTCAACACCAAGTATTGGATCGAGCCCGACCTCGAGAACCGCATCGCGGAGGGCTCCATTACGGCCTGCCGGAACACGGCGGTCGAGGCCATTTATCCCGATGAGGTGGACCTTCGGGACGCGAGCGGCAATCGGTTCACCATCCCCAACGATTTCGTGCTGGCCATGACGGGTTACGAACCAGACACCACCCTCTTGGAAAGCGCGGGCGCGGAAGTGGATCCCGCGACAGGTAAGCCGGTGCTGACGGAGCATTTGGAGAGCACCGTGCCTGGCCTGTACGTGTGCGGGACCCTGACCGCGGGCATGGACTCGAACGTGGCGTTTGTCGAGAACAGCCGCGAACACGGCGCGCCCATCGTCAATCACATCCTCACGAAATCCCAGCAGCCGTGATGTGGCATATCATCCCCGGCGAAGCGGGTTGTGAATACGCGGCGGACCATGGCTGCGCCGCCATTGTGGTGGACGCGCTGCGCGCGAGCGCCACGGCGGCCGTGCTCCTTGACCGGGGCGCGCGGGAACTCATTGTGGTGCGCGATGTCGACACCGCCCGGCAGGCGCGCGCGGCGTTACCAGGGGCGTTGCTGCTCGGGGAACGCGGGGGGCTGCCGCCCGAAGGCTTTGATGGGGGAAACAGTCCCCGCCTCATCCCCGACGTGAAAGACCGGGTTGTCGTGTTCACGACGACCACGGGCGCGGGCCGCCTGGTCGCGGCATCCGGCGCGCCCGCGGCGGCGATGGGAACCACGGTGAACGCCAGCGCCTCGGCGCGCTGGGCGGGTGCGCAAGATCGCGATGTGGTGGTTATCCCGGCGGGTTTGGCTGGCGATCCCAATTTCCGGGCGGACGAGGACTGGATCGCGGCGGTGGCCATCGCCATGGCGGCGGGCGAACCGGTGGGCGAAGGCGCCGCGGAATTCAAGGCGTGGAAGGGCTTGATTGAGGAACACGGGACGCTGCGCTTGTTCCAGCAAACGCGGAACGCGGCGGGTCTGGAAGCCCTTGGTTTGGGGGACGATGTAACGTGGTGCGCCCAACGCGATGTGACGGACGTGGCGCCCGTGGTGTCCGGCGATTCGCCATGGGGCGTCCGCGTGGTGGGCGCCCGGTGCTGAGAAGGGACGCTCTACAGCCCGGAGCCGGGCAATGCCCCTATTTGCCGGGCCAGCTCTTGAGATAGTGGAACAGCCCGATGTCGCCGGCGTGCATGACGTAATCAGCCACTTCCAGCATGAAATCCTCGTCCAAACCGGCATGGAACATGCGGTCCATCGCGTCGAAGAAGTCCCGGATGTTCTCAAAGCCTTCAATGAGCTGGATGATTTGCGGGTTCAACTCGGTCAATTCCCTGGAGGCGTCCAGGAGTTGATAGATGTCCTGGAGCCCGCCAAGGGCGCTCCGCTGCAAATCCAGACCGGCCAATTGCTCGCGCGCGAAGTTGGCGCCATTCTCGATCTGCCCGCCAAACTGAAGCACCGCGTCGAAGATCTGCTGGGCGGCTTGATAGTTGCCCGCGCCAACGAAATCCTCCCCATGGCGCAATAGCTCGGCTCCGACGTCCTGCAGGAACCTGTATTCTTCGGAACCCGCGGTCATGGCCGTGAGCGTGCGCGCGACTTCGGGGGACAGACCGCTCTCGCGCAGGGCCTGTTCCCGGTGAATGGCCGATTCAAGGCTGTAAGCGCTGGCGTGGTCGAGCCCCCGCGCTATTTCAAGCGAGGAAAGCGCCCCCTCCACGTCGCCCTGTTCCATGAGCAGCTTGGCTTCCATGTAGTAGCTGAGCGCGTTGCCAGGGTCGAGTTCGCGCAGCTCCGCCAATTGGATAACGCCTTGCTCGAAGGCGTCTCGGGGCTCCTCGTCCATGCGTTCCGCGTAGTGCTTGGCCAGCGACAGACGCAGCGAGGGGTCCTCCGGGTATTGCTCCGCGGCGGCCAGCAGCAGCCGTTCCTGCTCCTCGCCTGTGAGATCACGGGCCGCGCCCACCAAGGCGGCAACGGAAATATCCGCCCGCGCCGCCAGCGCGCGCGCTTCATCCGGGGACAGGCTGGCCCACAACTGGAGCTGCTCGCGCGCGTCCTCGTCGGCGATGGCGCGGCGCCGCAACTCAAGGACTTCCTCCACGGTCAACTGACCCGGGGCCTCGGTCTTGGGGGCATCGTCCTTGGGATCCGGCTGAGGATGAACGTCTTCAAGCCGGTCACGCAACGTCTGCATCTGCCGCATGTGATCGGTAACTAGAGGCCCAGCCGCCGGCTCATCGTTTCGGGCGATCTCCACCTCGGCGTAGTCGTCCGTATCCGGCTCGGGATCGTGAGCCGTCACGGGCGCGCCGGCCGGTGTGTCTTCCGCTTGCTCAAGGGTTAATGTCAGCCCCCAAATACCGATCGCCAGGATGGCGGCCGCGGCGGGGAGCGCCCACTGCCAATACCGTTGGCGAGGCCGCTTGACCGGGGCGGGCCGGGGCGGGCCAGGCCGCGCCCGTTCGCCCCGGGCGATTCGCTCCATCACCGTATCCCGCAAATCCACGCTGCCCGCTCGGACAAGCCAGCTATCGCCCAGACGCTCCAAGGCCTCGGCGAGGCCGAGAAGGCCTTCGTACTCCCTGCAACAGTGCTCGCACGTCCGCACATGCATGGTGGCATGCCGCGAGGGGCGCTCCGCCTGGCCTTCCAGCCACGCGTCCAGTTCGCGCCGGCACTCTTTACAGCTATACGAGTTCACAGATTATCCTTTTCCGGGGCCACGTGGGCTCGGAGTCCCCGCAATATGCGGTGAAGCCTTGTGCGAATGGCTCCATCGGTCCCGCCAACAATCTGGGCGATTTCCTTCGCGGACATGCGTTGGAAAAAACGCAGTATGATGATTTCGCGCGCCTCATCGTCCAACTTATCCAGCGCGGCTTCCAAGGCCGCTCGCCGTTCTCCCTCCATGGCCAGCGTATCCGGACCATCCGCCGTGCTCGGAAAGACCTCGGCTCCGTCCTGCTGGGCCTCGGTGGCGTAGTCCTGGAGCGACGTCATGGAGACCGTTCGCCTGCGCCTTAATTCATTTAGACACAGATTGCGCGCAATGCGTAGCGCCCAGGGGCCGAACGCGCGATTACCGTCAAACCTCGCCCGAGCGCTGTACACGCGCATAAAGGTTTCCTGCGCCATGTCCCGGGCCCGTTCGCGGTCCTTGAGATAATGCACGCAAAACCGGAAAACGCTGTTCTCGTACCGGGTCACCAGCACGCCCAAGGCCTCTTGCTTCCCTTGGCACAGCAATTCCATCAATTGCTCGTCGCTCTTGTCGTCCATGCTCACGGCGCCGCCCGCCGCCGGTTCCATGTTGCGCATGGAAGCCTCTGTAGATGATTACCAATGAGCCGGACAAACATTACAACCGTCCTCCTATTCCGAAACCGCTCGCCGGCCAGCCAGCAAGCCGGATGCCCGGCCCCGGGGGATGGAGATGTATAATGGCCGGAACGTATTGAATTGTTTCTGATTCTATCAGAATCACACTATGTAGAGAGAATCCGCCGCGATTCCGCAACTGGTGGGTATGGATCTGGCCAAACTCCAAGACGCTGCCGTTACTTGGGGGAAGACGCGCGGCGCTGGGCGTTATTCACCGTCCCCGTGCGCCTATGTACACAAAACCGGGGGGTGGCGCGTCTATAGGGGTAGACACTTGAGCGAGGCGGTCTTGCCGGACCGCTTCACCGAATTGAACCGGCGGGAGGAGACGGTGGCCGCGAACGCCGATCAGACATACGAACGCATTATCGCGCCCATTGAGGATCGGATGATGCACGCCGTTTGGCGCATCACACGGGACGCCGATGACGCGGAGGAGGCGTTGCAGGATGCGCTTACGCGAATTTGGCGCCGATGGGACGCCGTGTGCGCCCATCCCAATCCCCAGGCGCTGGTGCTCCGGATTTGTTTGAACGCGGCGTGCGACCAGCTTCGGCGGAAGATCCGCCGGCGCAGGAC
>SKRY01000026.1 GCA_007118235.1 Candidatus Hydrogenedentota bacterium
CATAAGCGCCCGTATTTCAGGCGTTCGGTAGGTGGACAGCCGCGAAGAAGGGTTTCCTTTCCGCCCGTTTAATAGGAAGAGTTCCTAATCTTTCCACACACAGAAGGTTCAGTTCACCATTATGCCCGAGAACAATGCAAATGAACCGGGGGCCCCCAAGCAATCCGCCTCAACGGCGGGAGGACGCCCGGGGACCCGACAAAGAAGAATCGGCGAACGGCTTGTGGAGGCGTGTCTCATAACCGAACGCCAGCTAAACGAAGCACTGCGCCTTCAAGCCTCGCAGGGCGGACGCACCGTGGAAATCCTAGTTTCACTGGGTTATCTTGATCCCGCGGCGTTTACCCGCTTTCTCGCCAGACAGCCTGGTATTCCGAGCATCAATCTTCAACATTACGAAGTCGCCAGGGAAACGCTGACCCTTGTGCCCCGGAAGTTTGCCGTTGATAACGAAGTGTTTCCCCTGGATAGGATGGGCAACCTGCTTACTCTTGCCATGGCGTGTCCCTTGGACACCGAGACCATTCAGAAACTGGAGACCCAAACAGGCCTGCGTGTGAAGCCGGTGTTGTGCGCGCCGGGCGATGTCCGCCAAGCCATTAATCGCTATTACCGTGGCGAGCCGTCCAGCGAAAACACGGGGGAGCAGGGGGCGCCGGAATCGTCGGCGGAGGATACGGTCAAGGCCTTGGCGGGCGTGATGCGTTTGAGTTCCGTGGCTCATATGATCCGTCAAATTCAGTATCTCCCCGGTTTGCCCGACACGGTCCGGCGGGTGAAGGAAGCCATGGGGGATTCAGAGATATCGGTGAAGGAGATAGCCGAGGTCTTGTCGGCGGATCCGGCGCTTGCCGCCAAGGTGTTGAGCGTGGCCAATTCGGCCGCTTATGGGTTTCATCAACGGGTGGCCGAGGTGGGTCACGCCGTAAGTCTATTGGGATTACGCGAAACGTACTCGATCGTTGTGGCGGCCAAGGTGATCGATATGTTTGATGACAAAAAGAATTTCGAATATCGGTCATTTTGGCGGACATCGCTGGATTGCGCGGCGGCCGCATTAGCGTTTGCGAAGGCCAGCCCCATTGTGAAGCGGGCAAGCGGCGTGTTCACGGCCGGCCTGTTGCATGATATTGGCCGGATAGCCTTGGCGGAAGTGGCGCCGGAACGCTATGCGCGGGTTGAATCCGCTTTGCGGGGAGATGCGCTCTTGGACGCCGAACACGAAGTGATGGGACTCACGCATGCCGAGGCCGGTCACGAGCTGGCTCGACATTGGGAGCTGCCTCCGGAGATAGCGTCCGCGATTCGTTTTCATCACACGCCCGAGGAAGCCGAAGAGGGTAAGGTTTTGGCCACCCTGACGGCCTTGGCGAGTGTGGCCGCCAATGCGGACAATGAGGGAATCGCGCTAACGGATGAACTTTTCGCGGGCCAGGAATCCCGGCTGGAGCTTCTGGGAATTGATTCCAGTGAGTTGAAGAGTATCTTGAGCGAATATTGTGAGCAAAAGGACGCCTTATCGGTTTTCGGCTTCGCCGCTTGAGGCGTTGGGGCTCTGCCCGTCAACCGCGTTCAGAGCGAGCGCGTTTCACACACAACCGCCGCTGCTCCGGCCGCCGCAAGCGCTGTTCATCAAGCGCCTTTACCGCAGGGTCTGCATTTCGTGACACGTGAATCCAAAAACTGGCTTATCCCCATCACCATCGCAGTGTTTATCGCGGTTTTCGTTGGCGTTGGACTGGGGTTGTGGTTGCTAGGGGAGAGCCAAAGGCCGTCTCCCCCCCGCGAAGTGGACGAGTCCCCGCCCGCCGGGCCGGTCATCACCATTGATCCCACCGCGTTCTACGCTGGGCCGCCGGATGAACTCTACGAAATGCCGCACGCCTGTGAGGCATTGCTGGAAAGCGAGCCGGATCCCCAGCAAGAGTGGGAAGACCGTGTCCTGACGGCTTGGCGGTCGCGAGGCGATATCTCCACGAGGGATGGGGGATTACCCGGTTTCATGCCCAAGCTGGAGAAGATCCGGCTTGGCGCTCAATCCCCCGAAATGGCGGGCATGCTCATGGCGGTCTTGCCCGCGCGGGAGCCGGATGAGCCATCACCCGAGGATCGGACGTTACCGGAAGGTGAACTGGCGGCGTTTCAGGACCTAGCCGAGGATACGAGCAGTCCTTCGAGAATTCCACCGGGGAGAGTGATTCCGCGAGGCGAAAGCTCCGAATCTTTCGGAGAACTCCGTCAGGATATTGAGCGTTTGCAAGCGCAGGTCGAGAATCTTCAGGAAAGCCTGGAGACCTACATGGGCAGCCTGGTCAGCCGCCTTGAGTCCGAGAACGCCCGCCTGCGTCAGGAAATCCAGCAACTTCACGCCCAACGCCAAGCCTCCGAGGGCGCTTCCCCCTCGGGCGTGCCCCAGCCGACGCAACAGGATTGGCTTGACGAGATGATCGAAGCGCAAACGGGGGAGTATCCGTCCCGTCCGCCCAATTGGCTGGCGGAGGCCGCGCCGGGCCTCATGGATAACCCAGCCTTCCGCGATGCGCTGGAAGCGTATTCCGGGACCGATAGCGCGCCGCCGGCCCTCGAACAGGAATCCGCGGGGCAGGGAGCAGCAGAGTTGGACCCCACGGGGGATGCGGACATCCAAACGCATGGCTCTCTCGCATACACGGTGACGCGGGAATGGGGCCGCGATCCAGAACCCGAAGATGGATCGGAACCCGGGGCGGCGTCGTTGCACGGAATGATTGGCGCGGTGGGGCCAAACGCCAGCGATGAGGAATTGCTTGAGTTCGCCGCGGACTTGCGCGAACGCTACGATGAGTACGACAACATCAACATCGAGTTCTTCCGGGGCGCGAGGGCCGCTCAGGAATTCGCCGAGAGCAGCGTGGCCCCGCCCGAAAGCCGGGTGTTGAGCGTCTCTAAACACGCGGGTACGGGGCGCGACGTCATCCTGCTCATCCGGGGGGACGATGTCGAGGAATACGAGTGGCCGGCCGACTTCGGCGGATAAGGCTGGCGGCTATCCCTGTTCGGAATCAAGCACAACCATCCTCCTCCAGCACGTGAATGGCCCCGAGTCCGCGGTAACGTTCCTCGTAGTCCAGCCCATACCCCACCACGAACTGATTGCCGATAGTTCGTCCCACGTAGTCCTCGGGAATCGGGATGACGCGCCGGGAAGGCTTGTTCAACAAAGCGCAGACGCGCGTCTCCGAAGCGCCTTCTTCCTTGAGCCGGTTCAAGATAACGGCGGTGGTTCGTCCCGTGTCGAGGATGTCCTCCACAAGCAGCACCCGCTGGCCCGCAAGATTCGTTTCGGGCCAAACAAGGATGTGAACCTCGCCCGTGGATTCGTTCCCCGAGTAGCTGCGGGCGCGGCAGAACTCCAGGCGATGCGGCGTTTTTAGCTGGCGGGACAGATCGGCGGCGAAATACATCGCGCCCTTGAGAACCGCCATGAGCACCAAATCCCGGCCGTTTCCGTCCCGGTCAATGGCCGCGGCCAATTCCGCCACGTGTTTCTGAATGGTCCCCGCCGGGATGAGGGGCGGCTCACATAGACGCATCGTCCACCTCCACTTCGAGCAAGGTTTGGGTATGGGGTCCCGCCGCCGCCTTGGCGCTTATCGCGCGTCCGACTATCCATAGGATCTGTTCATCATCCGTCAGCACGAGTTGCGTCTCGCGCTGGCTCGGGGTGAGACCAAGGTCCCCAAGGTAATCCTTCACCTTCCGCCGCCCTTCCATGCCAAGAGGGCGGAACCGGTCGCCCGGCTGACGGGGCCGCACCACGAGGGGACCCGCCACGTGAGCAGCGTCGAACACTTGCCGGCCGGGATGGCAATACGTTTTCAGGGATTCGGCGGGAAGCCGCGACAGCCACCGTGTCCGAAAGCGCTTATCAAAAGCTACCGTCTCCCCCGGACAGGCCAGATGGACAGGCTGGCGCATGCCCCCTTCCATGCCGCTTCCCGGCGCTGCGATCTCCGCGGTTCGGCGGCCGTTCCGCAACAGGAGCCGTCCGCCAAGGTCGCAAGAGGCGCCTGTTGCCCCGTGGGCGAGATGGTTCCGGGCTTCCTCCACCCGTTCGAAGGCCGGGGTGACCCCATGGCTTTCGGCGAGTAGCACGATGGCGCGGCGTTGCAAGGCGGGATGGGCCTCAGCGAAGGCTTGGCGGTCGATCTCGTGCTCGCTCCGGCGGCAACGGTGCAGCAAACTCTC
>SKRY01000164.1 GCA_007118235.1 Candidatus Hydrogenedentota bacterium
CCCTCGCGGCCCGATGGCGGATAGACCCCGTTTTTCTCGTGATACTGCTCAATGGCGTGGCGCAACATCCAGAGATCCGCTTCCGTGCGGTACATACGGGCCAACGGGGCGTCCTCCGGCACGCGGTGGGCGCGCCACCAGACAACAGCGGTGACGAGGATCGCCACCCCCAGCATGAAGGCCGCCGCGGCGAGACCCCGCTTGAAGAGCGGTCCCCACACCGGGGGCCTGGGGACCGGTTGCTTAGAAGTCGAGGTCATTGTCCGGGGTCTCTTGCGAGGTCATGCAAATGATCCAGGCGCCCGAAAAGATCACACACTCAAGAACCGCGCTTAGCACGCCCGCCACCGGCGCGTGATACAGCCAGGATAGGTCCTCCACATCGATGTCCGTGAACAACGCCACCAACACGGTAAACAACGCCACCAGGATTAACAGTCCCGTTTGACCCCCTTCGCGGATGAAAGGCGCCAATGCCTTGGAGAGATCCTCCGTTCCGAAGCGGCCGTGGTACATAATGCCCGCCCCCACTATGATGTAACTGGCGTAAAGGATGATCAAAATCCCTAACGTCAGCCCGGCCGCCGGGGACTCCGCCTCCATGAGTTTGCCCGTCACCCGCGACACGGTGATCAGGAGGAGGTTCATGAGAAACCAGAGGGAGAAGAAACGCCGAAGCGCCTCGCCCGGCACGCCCACTTTCCACAAGGGGCGCGCCAGGTCCCGGCCGATCATGCCGAAGGCGATAGGCATGACCAAGGCGGCGAGCAGTACGATCGCCAAGTCCCGCGCCAGCCGGAGGGTGTTTTCAACCGCGGGCGGCATGGCGCCCCATATCTCTGTTTCCAGCACGTGTTCGACGCCGTAATGCAGCCAGCTCGATAGGATGAGTGCGGCGGCGTAGAGAATCAAGGCTCCCGGGACTTGGAACGGCCCCGCGAATGCTTGTTTAAGAAATGCCAATGGGTGCTCCTGATTATGCGTGTTTACGTTCGTCCTCGGGGTGCAGCAGGATCTGTTGGCGCTGCGTGACGAACCGGGCGATGCGGTCTTGGGTTTCCTCGCTTAGTCCCACGAAGGCCGCCCGCACCAGGCATCGCCCCCCGCTCAAGGAGGCCGTGTGGACAATGCGCGCGTCGGCCCGCATGGGCGGATGGCCTGGGAATTCCAGGTCGATTCGCAGATAGGCGTTCGCCGGGGGCGTCATGTCGGCCGCCAAGGCCACCCCCCCAGCGCTGATGTTCGCGATCCGCCCCCGCAAGCGCGTCACGGGTCTCTGTTTGGGCAAGTGTTTGGGGTCTCCTCCAGGCGGCGGATCCAGAATGCCCGCCCATGTGTTTTGGTTATATTGTACGCGATAGTGTTGACGGGATTGGATGCGGGTGAGGTTCGGCGTATGTTCCATCACCCAGGCCGGCGGGTCGTCCCTCTGCGCGATCATCACGGTTTCGAACAGATACCGGGCGTCGTCGTCCCGCCACAGCCTGCATTGAATCCTCGAACCTGGCGTGATCCCAGGGGCGCCCGCCTGGTCCTTGGGGAGACTGGTGTGAAAATAAGCTTCATTGACTTCGGTCACGCCAATGCGCGACCACCCGTCGTGTTTTCCGTGACTGGCGGGAGCAACCCACATGGCCTGACCTCCCACGAGTTCGCGGGTCGAGTGGATCTGTTGTCCTTGGGGAACGAAATCCAACGCCAACTGTTTGCGGATATCGCGCAGATCCGTCCCAAATTTCTCGAGATCCCCGTGGGATGCGCCCTCTTGGCGGTGACGGCTCATTTCGCCGTCGACACAATGATCAAACTGACGCCGGTTTGTCACCGCATTCAGCGGCGCATTCGGGCAGTGCCGCTCGATCATGCGGCGCACGAGCGCTTGCTCCTCATTCGTGAAGCCTCTCTCCTGGAGGATGCGATCCACGTGACCCCATTCCGCCCGCAGGCGCCGGCTCCTCTCGGCCCGCTTGCGAAGCATTTCGAGCAGCACCGCCACCATGAACAACGCAACAAAACCGGCGGCCACCCAGAGCAGTGTGGTGTGTGAAACCCGTGGAAATTCGAAGTCGGACGTGTACAGCAATTCTTCTGCACCCCTTTTCCCGCCGGCCGTGCGCGGCGAGCCGGCCCGGGCTTGAAAACGCGCCGCGGATTCCTCGTGTAAAGCGAGGCCCCCCGGCGCCGCGCGTTTGGAAAGGTGATTATAGGTAGTGGGGCCTGTTTCATGCAAAAGTAGGTCGCTTCCCCATGAGACGGGCTCATGACTCTGGTAGCGTGACATACCGGGAGACACCCCTGGTCCATGATATCGGCAAGTCCGGGAAGCTTTCTTGAGGGTGTGTGCGGCGCACGGAATTGAACCCATCGTGACGGATGCTGTACCATGCGGCTGGGATTGGAGCTTGTTCCACTGAGGAACTCAAATGGACCTCCAACCCTCTGCTCCGTGATTCGCCATGGCGCGTCCTCTCACTTGGCCTCTGCAAGGGATTTTCACACGTGGTTGGTGTGTTCCCGTTTCCGTTTACACTCTTGAATCTCCTCCCATTATGGGATAAATCCCACGGGAATGGAGTTGCGAAGCGATCATTACTTGTCGCGTTGTCCGATCGAGAAAAGGAGAAATACTTGGAATGGAGGCGCTCCAACACTTTCGACTGGATGGTGAAATCGCTATTGTGACAGGCGGCGGCACGGGGATTGGCCGGGCCATCGCGTTGGCGCTGGCAAATGCGGGCGCGGTGGTGGTCATCACGGGGCGGCGGCGGGAGCCGTTGCAGAAGACCGCCGCCGAGAATCCCTCCCACATCATCCCCATGGAATTCGATGTGACGGATATGGAGGGGGCGGAGGATTTCGCGCGCGCCGTGGAAAAAGAAGTGGGCGATGCCGCCATTTTGGTCAATAACGCGGGCAATCACCTCAAAAAGCCGGGCGGCGAAGTCACCGTCGATGAATTCCGCAACGTCCTCGACACGCACCTCCTCGGCGCTCACGCCTTAACCTGCGCCGTCTTGCCCGGCATGCGCGAGCGCCGTCACGGCGTCATCCTCTATACCGCCTCCATGGCGTCCTTGTTCGGCATTCCCAATGTCCTCGCCTATTCCGCCGCCAAGACCGCCATGCTGGGGGTGGTCCGGACCATGGCCGTCGAGTATGGGGGCGAAGGCATCCGCGTGAATGCGATTGCGCCGGGTTGGATTGATTCCGAGATGACCCGTAACGCCACGCAGAAAGACCCCGAGCGCATGGAGCGGATCATCCAGCGGACGCCCCTCGGCCGGTTTGGCGACGCCGAGGATATCGGGCTGGCGGCGCTCTACCTGGCTTCGCCCGCCGGGAAATTTGTCAACGGCGTCTGCCTGCCGGTGGACGGCGGCGTCTCGATCGGCTTTTAGTGCCTCTTCAGGCCTTAATTTGTGGACAATGCGGCTTTGCGCCCCACGAGATTGGCGCCGGTTGGAATTCACATGGAACGCTGCACCCTTGTCTCCATGCGAGGGTGAATACCTAAACGACCCCAGAGGGGTCACAGCTGGTAGCCGGGGGTATCGCCCGGCTACCAGCTTCCATCCCTACGGGATGGATTTGATTACTGATAGCATCTCAGGCTATGCCAGACTTAATCGAGGTATCCGCAAATCAAGGACCGAAGAGGTACTAACCTCACCTGCCCAAGGAGCGCGTACGCCATGAAACTGGGGTTTGGCCTGTATCATCACATGCTCAATGACGAGCACTACCGTTTCGCGCGGCAATGTGGCGCGACGCACATCGTGGCGCATCTCGTTGATTACTTCCATCAGGGCTCGGATCATCCCGGCGGGGACAGCCAGCCCATCGGCGGGAGCGGCGGCTGGGGCATGGCGGGGGCCAACCGCTGCCTCTTTACCTACGAAACCTTCGTGCGGCTAAAAGAGGACATGGGCCGGCACGGCCTTGAACTTGAAGCGATTGAGAATTTCGATCCCGCTGATTGGCATGACGTGCTGCTGGATGGTCCCAAGAGAGCCGAACAAATGGAACGGCTCAAGCAAATCGTGCGCGACGCGGGCCGGGCCGGTATTGGCGTCATTGGCTACAATTTCAGCATCGCGGGCGTCGCCAGCCGTGTGATGGGACCCTACGCCCGAGGCGACGCGCCCGCCGCGGGCATGGAGGGAGTGGACGATACGCCCATTCCCAACGGCATGGTGTGGAATATGGTCCATGATCCGCATGCGCCG
>SKRY01000497.1 GCA_007118235.1 Candidatus Hydrogenedentota bacterium
CGCCGGGATCCGCGGGATCGCCAAACATAAACCCGAAGATTTCGATCACGTCACATACGACCTCTTCGATGCCTTGTCTGACTTCGCTATTCATGGACCACCCCCAAGGCGCTGTTCACGGCCTCTTTCACTTGCTCGGGCTTGAACGGCTTGCGCAAGTACGCGCTGATGCCTAGTTCGCGCGCCTCCGCGATGCGTTCCGCGCCGCCTTCCGTCGAAACCACGATCACGGGAAGGTCCTTAAAGCTGGGATCGGCGCGAAGGTGGCGGATCAGGGTAAGCCCGTCCATTTCGGGCATGTGAATGTCGGTGACGATGACATCCACCTCTTGGGTCTTCAAGACCTCCAGGGCCTCGGCGCCGTTGCCGGCTTGCAGCACAGTCCCAAGCGGCAAACCGGCGAGCCGCAATGCGCGCGCGACCAAGCCGCGCACCGTGGCCGAATCGTCCACCAGCAGTATGTCGAGTTCCATGGCAGGGCTACTCCTTGTTCTCCGTCCGGCGCGTTGCGGTCACCGGCCGTTCGTCGGCCATTCATAGTTCCACTTCGGCGCCGCCCATCTTCACGGTGGTGACGCCAGAATTCATATAAAGGCTCATGGTGCGCGGGGCTTTCCCGCCCACGTCCTCGCCGGCGATGAAAATGCCGTTCTTCCAAAGCACCTTTCGGAGCACGGTGTAATTGCGTTCGCCAATCTGAAAGGCGTTGTGCGCCTCCAAGGGGGCTGCTCCGCCGCCCACCTTGGCCACGAGCCGCTTCTTTGACGCGCCCATGTCGAGCAGCGTCTGGATGAGCAAAGTGGCGCCCGTGTCCGTGAACATGCACGGGTTGGCTTCCGCCTTCGCCTTGTCCATGCGGGACAAGGCGAGCATGCTGTGCAACAGACCGCCCACCCCCGCCTCGGGATCGAACAAGGTCAACCCAATGCACGAGCCGAGCGAGTAGGTGATGAGCACATCGGCGGGACTGCCCGACACCCCCATGTCCGAAACCCACACCACCCGCAGGACGCGGTCCCCGCGAGAGGGCATTGTCTTCTCCATGGTCATGACAGTTAATCCTTGCGGCATATGGACGGGCGAACCGTCGTAAAGTTGTGGTCCAGGCCCGTCAAGCTTTCGGCATGGCCCACACACAGGTAGCCGCCGGGCTTCAACAGCCGGTGGATTTCCCGCAAGAGCGCAAGCCGCACCCGAGCGTCAAAGTAGATCATCACGTTGCGGCAGAACACAACATCAAGGGGACCGCGCATGGGAAACGGCGGCTGGGACAGATTCAGTTGCTTGAACACGCACAGCCGGCGCACCGCGGGCCGCACGGAGTACTGAACCGCGCCGTTGACTTCCTTCTGGAAGTGGCGCAGGACGGTGGCGCGGTCGCAACCCGCCACCCGCTGGGGCGCATATAGGCCCGCCCTCGCCTGCGCCAAGACCTTGGTCGAGATGTCCGTGGCGAGAATGCGCACGTCGCATTCGGACCCAAGCGTGTCCAGCATCGTCATGGCGATGGAGTAGGGCTCCTCCCCGCTGCTGCTCGCGGCCGACCACACCCGGAACCGGCGTTGGCCCGCCGCGCGCCACTTCTCGCAGACCTCGGCGAGGAACTGGAAATGGTCGGCTTCCCGGAAAAAACTGGTGACATTGGTGGAAATCGCGTCGATAAGCTGCACCAATTCGGCCTGATCGCCGCTGCTTTCCACGTAATGGAGATAATCCTCGGGCGTTTCGAGATTCAGGGCGCGCATGCGTTTGCCGATGCGCGCGGACACGAGGGCCTCCTTCTTGTCTCCAAGGTTGATGCCGCTCATGTCGTACACCAACGCGCGAAAGCGCTCCATGGTTTCACGTTTCATTGAAGAGGAGGCCTCCACAAGCGCATTCAGACCCCAGCCCGTTCAAGGGTTTCCGTGATCTTCCCCACGAGCGTCTCTGGAGTGAAGGGCTTGATGGCGTAGTTGTTCGCGCCGGCCTTGAGCGCTTCAACCACGCGGCTCTTCTCGGCCTCGGTGGTGACCATGATGATCGGAACGCTGGAGCCCGCCCCGCGAATCGCCCGGACGGCCTCAATCCCGGTCATGTTCGGCATGTTCCAGTCCATTAGAATAAGTCCCAACTCGTGCTGTCCGGCGAGATCCACGCCTTCTTGTCCATCGCATGCCTCCACCACGTCGGAAATGCCCGCCCGCTCCAGGGCGCCGATAAGCACCCGCCGCATCACCGCCGAATCGTCCACTATCAACGCTTTCATTAATTCACCTCCGCTGGCTGCTCATTCATGACGCAGGTCACCCGTAGACTGAACGCCCCGAGTTCGCTCTCGAACGGAATCTCAATCCATGTCGCCTTGCCGGGATACTTCACCTGAAAATCCGAGCCGTGAATCACGCTGGGCAGGCCAAGCGACACTGTGGAGCCCAAGTGTTCGGAGAAGCTCGTCTTGGCCTGGCCGGCGATGATATTCACGAGTTCCGCGATCCCATCACTCACCGTCGCGTCAATCTCCGTCATTTGCGTGCCAAGCCAATGATTCACCGTCGCGAGGGCCGTGGTTTGGGGCAAATGCAAGGCCACGGCGCCCTGGGCGGGACCGTCCATCCCAATAAGGGCCACGAGGCTATTGGGACTGGCGCCGCCCTGGGCCATGTGAAGCCCGCTGCGGTGCGGCGTGATATGAAGCATGGTGGTGTAGACGTTGATGACCGATTCGAGAAACGGATTGATGAGACGTACATCCATGTAAACTTACTCCCCGGCTTCGGCATGGGCCATGGCGAGAGCTGCCTGCTCCCCCGCGCCGGCGCAGGCCGCTGTTTCCACTGTGGTTTCATGGGTCCGGCGGATGAGTCCCGCCACATCGAGAATCAAACCGACGCGCCCGTCGGGCATGATTGCCCCGCCCGCCACGCCGGCGACGGGGGGAATCCCCTGACCCAAGGGTTTGATCACGGTCTGCTGTTGGCCCAACAATGTATCGGCCAAGATCGCCAATTGTTTACCCCCATCCTCCACGAGCAACGCAATGGCTTCCGTGGGCTCCTGAACGGCCTCTCCTATCTCCAGAAGCCGGCTCAGCCGGAACAGGGGAATGAGCGCGCCCTGTTGCTTGAGCATTTCCCCTCGTTGCGCCACGGTGTACAGGTC
Source organism: Candidatus Hydrogenedentota bacterium (assembly GCA_007118235.1). Lineage (GTDB taxonomy): Bacteria > Hydrogenedentota > Hydrogenedentia > Hydrogenedentales > SLHB01 > SKRY01. Next base: position 3,142 of record SKRY01000497.1, read on the forward strand.
GCCGGGCTCGGGGCGCACGGCGCGGATGACGTTGCCGATGGGCACGATGTAGCGCTCCTTCCCAGCGACAAGGCCCATGCCGTCGATGATGGCCAGCGTGAGCGGAAGCCGAATGGCGAACGCCGTCCCTTCGCCGGGCGTGGAGCGGATCTCGGTCTGGCCGCGAAGCGCGGCGATCTTGCGTTGCACCACATCCATCCCCACGCCACGCCCCGAGACGTCCGTCACTTCGTTGGCGGTGGAGAATCCGGGCTGAAAGATGAGGTTCCACACCTCGCTGTCGCTCAGGTTGTCCCCATCGCTTATAAGTTCGCGTTCAACGGCCTTCGCCACGATCGCGCCGCGATCGAGTCCACGCCCGTCCTCCTCGATTTCGACGGCCACCGCGCCCCGTTCGTGAAACGCGCGCAGGGTGAGCGTGGCCTGTTCGGGTTTGCCTTTCGCGGCGCGTTCTTCGGGCGGTTCAATCCCATGGTCCACCGCGTTCCGCACCATGTGCATCAGCGGATCGGCCATCTGGTCCACGACGTTCTTGTCCAGTTCGGTGTCATCGCCTTCCGAGACAAACGCGACGTTCTTCCCTTGTTTCTTGGCCAAGTCACGGGCGAGCCGCGCCATCCGCTGGAACGCGCCGCGCAACGTCACCATGCGAAGCGACATCGAGATTTCCTGCAGCTCGCGCGTGATCTTGTCCATGAGCGTCAGCCGCCGGCCCAGTTCGGACATGGGATCGTCGTTGACCTCGGGCGCTTGCCGCACCATCGCCCCGGCGATCACCAATTCGCCAATCAAGTCCACGAGGTGGTCCAGGCGGTCGGCGTCCACCTTGATCGCCTCGCGGCTATGAAACGCGGAACGGCGCTGTTCCTCTTGCTTGCGCAAGCCTTCCGCCGCTTCCCGCGCCTCGACCTTGCCCGAGCTGACGAGCATCTCGCCCAGCTTCCGGGGCTGGTCCGACTTGGCCTGTTCCTCCAACGCTTCCACGACATCCTCGCGGAGCGCCACCCCGCTCTCGATGAGGATCTCGCCGAGCCGCAGCGGTTTCTCTTTGTTTTCCACCACGGCCTCGAGCCGC
>SKRY01000487.1 GCA_007118235.1 Candidatus Hydrogenedentota bacterium
AAAGGCGAGCCGCACCCGTAAAACTTAGTGAGCACTTCATCATTGATTTTAATGAGGGCCGCCTTCACGCTTGGCGACAAGTTCTCATCTAAGGAGCAGCACGCGGTGGTCTTTAGATCAGCGGTACTCTGGAGCGTAACGCCATAATACTCTTTAGCCGCCGTTTGTTCGAACGTTTCGATAGTCATAGTTCAGGCTCCATTTCGGATTGTTCAAAAGCCGCGCAATCACAAGGCGCACTGTCCGCTTGCGCGGCGGGTTCCAGTAGGTTCACGAAAAGACGCGGGGCAAGCGCATAAAGGTCACTGGTTATGTCCTTTTAAGCCTGTTTGTGCCCATATCGGGCACAGTCAACCAAGAATCAACGTCACCGTCCGTCCCTCGGGCCATACCCGGGGGCATGGCGTAACTCTGGCCAGTTCTCGTTTGCGCGGCTGATGTGTTGATGTTTGTTGCGCAGCCAGCCCCGGTGAATTCCGGGCGTCAAGTTGAAGTACAACCGGCCGTTGATGACGTCAAACGCTTCGGGGTGCATGTCATCCTTGTATCCATTCGCCACCCCGAGGGCGCAGAACCCGCCATAGGCGGGCGCATACTCTTCGGGGCTCTCCGCAAACAGGTCCCGGTTTTCCGACGAGGCGAACCAGAACGTGGCGCCCTTATATTCCGCCGTGTAATCCGGCGAGCCTTTCACCGCTTTGTTTTCGGTGAAGTATCCCACGGCGTCGTACCCCTTGATAGCGACTCCATCAAGTGTCATGTTGATTGGCCCATCCCCGTCAAAGGTCGGATCGGTCGGCGCGTCGGGATAGCCGGCGGCCACGCCCGGGGATAGCGCAGCGCCCCTGTGCCCCCTCTCTTCAGGCGTAATGACACTCAGGAGGTAGGCTACGGGAAACGCCAAGATAATCGCGATCACAATAGCCCGCCACCGGACCATGACTTCTTCGCCATGAACCTTGCGCGATGTTGCGTTGCGTATCGTTATCATGGTTTAGCCCTTTCTTGGTTACCCCCCGATATTGGTTATGTCAGGTGAGCGCGGCCTTCGGAGAAGGACTTAGCTGGTGGTTGCTTAATCGGCTCCGTAGATGGTTGTATCGGGATGGAACGATACCCAGGCAAACCAGAAGGTATGGACCACACGGGCTTCCGATGGCGCAGAGATGACCTTGACCTGACTGGGATTACGCGATGCTTCGAGCGAGATGGTATGGCCGCCGAGTTCATCCTCGATGCGGCCTCGTTGGGCGCGGGCAATGGCGTCAATGGGATAGGCGCGGACGGCGCCGCCGATTTTGACGCCAAGGACCGGTTCTTTTTCGCCCAGGCGGGTGTCGCCGCTTCCTTTCGCGGGAAACATCAGTCCTTCCCGTTGGAAATATGCGTCATACGGATTGCGGCTGTAGTCGCGTGGATGACCCGTCTGGAAAGAAGCGACGGTCCCATCGCGATGGTCCCGGCGCCACTGGCCGAAGGTGGTCAACTCGAAGGGAAGATGGGGTAACTCCTGCCCAGCATGGGGACCGCTAAGCGCGTTGAAACCGATTTGCGACCATAACGCGTCATGGGTACGGTCGTAGAGGATGACGTTCGAGTTGTGCAACAGGCCGCTGACGCCAAACTCAAGCACTTCCCCGCCCATGCGCCGCCCGATTACGCTGGCCGAATCGCACAAGGGACAATAGACCACGGCAAAGGGCTCGCCCGCCAGTTCGTCGTTCACGATTTCGTGCCAGTTGAGGAGCCGGATGGGATAGGCGCGCGCCTCTCCTTCAATGGAGACCCCGACAACCCGGTCCTGAGCGTTGAGAAAGCCAGCGCTGGCTACGGGTGTGTGGTGGGGCGCGGTCAGCGCGGGAATGCCGTCCTTGGGCGGACCTCCACGGAGGATGTCGTCCTCAGGAATTGTCAGATTGCTCGTATCGAACTGCGCCATGAAGCTTCCGGCGCCAGCGGGTTGGGCTTGCGCGTTTGCTTCACGCCCATGGGGGATCGATGCACCGCCTTGAAGGCGGTCCCAGTTCGCGTGGATGCTATAGGCCAAACCCAACATCGCCATCGCACAGGCGCTCGCTGCTAGTATCTTCTGGTACATGGCTTACCTCCGGGGCAAATGCCCGTTGAGTCTCCAGCGCCCGCCGGCTACGCACCGGGGGCATCCAGAAGATGAGTCGCGCAAACGGGGGGAACCTTACACGGCGCGCGACAACGGCGAGATCATTCGGATTCGGACGGGTCTTGAGCGGCTTCTTGAATGCGGCGTTTCAGCCGCTCGCAGGCCTCTTCGGATAACGCTTCCATCTGGGGGGCTGAAAGGGCCTGAAATCGTTGCTCGAATACCTGAAGAAGGGCTTCGTTCTGCTTCTGAAACGCCTTACATGCGCTGCACATCATCACATGAAACCGCAGTTGGACCCGTTCCCAAAAAGATAAGGGGCGATCCAGCCCTTCGCAGATCAGTTTCGCTGCTTTCTTGCAACTAATCATCAGCAACTCGGTCAGGTCTCCTTTCACCCTTGGGGCTCACCGGTCTGAAACCATTTGATCATGAGGCAACGGCGCATTTGCGTGCGGGCGCGATACATCATCACCCAAAAATTAGTCGCCGTAACCTTCAAAGCCTTACACACCGCGGAAGTATGCTCCTCCTCCATCACCCGCCGCACAAAGGCCTCCCGGTGGCGGGGCGACAGCGCGTCGAGGCATTCGTCAAACACGGCCCAGAAATCCTCTCGTTCGAGCAACACGTCGGGCCGCAGCGCTTCCGCTTGGGGACGCTCGATCCAGCGGCCGCGTTCGTCGAAGAACGCATCGAGCGCGTCCTCGTGGCTCATCGGCTGGGATTCGGGCAACCCCCGGCTTCGCGAACGGAAATAATCCATGATCTTGTGACGCAGGATCCCCGTCAGCCATGTACGCTCGGTGGACTTGCCCTGAAACCCATCCTTGGACCGCAAGGCCGCCACAAAGGTCTCCTGCAGCAGATCTTCCGCCACCTCGGGGCGGCGCACCCGCGCCAGGGCGTAGCGGTATAACACATCCCCATGTTCGGCTACCCAAGCCAGGGGATCAGGCGAGGCCCCGGAGGAGCGTTGTGGCGTTTCCGGATGGACACCGGATTCTTGCATGGAGTCTCCCTCATTGGTGGGTAGTAGCTTTGACAACGGTCACCAACTGCAATACGCTAGCCCCTGGTGGCAATTCCGGAAGCATCCCTTTCGATGTGTGCAAAACAACCGAGCACACCAGGTTTGTTTCACTCCAGGAAAGCAGTATAGCATTAACGGAAGTGTTCACAATATCGACATAATCGATTTTCGCTAGTCCGCGCCGGATTTACCCGGGCTGAGTCCGGATAGCTATTGGGCCTTACGATCCATTGCTCGCTTACCCCATGGGGCCCAGCCCTATATCCGGTTCCTGGGCCTCGCGTCCAACCTTTGGACTCCCCATCCCGCCTTGTAGCGGCCATTGCCTTCGCCTAGCAGTTCTCGCTATCTGGGCCTGCAGAGGACGTACACCTCATAAGAACCGCGCCATGCTTGGCGCACAAAGAAAGCCCCCGCCTGAGAGCGGGGGATAGGAGAAACGTTGCTGTGTGACGAGGAGGCTCAGCCTACTTCCGGGATGATGCGGGGCGCTTTCTCGAAGCCGCGCTCGGCATGGCCAAGAACAACTTGCGCGCCTTCAAGACCGTACTGACGCCGAATCACGGTCGCCGCCCCGGTAGGCGGGCCATGGTGGGATATCGGCTTTCTCGCAAGCGCGTGTTATCGCCCGCCGGTAACTGTCTTTATTTGTCGGAAATGTGTTGGGCAGTTGCTTCCACAACAGTTAAGGCGTCCTTGCGGGGGCCGCCCACGCGTTCCCCGTTCTCATACCGGGCCAGGGTTTACGCAAAGGGTTGCGCCGCAGTGGGCGTAGTCCTTGCCAAAGTAGATCTTGCGGCCATTGAACGGGGCGTAATACTGCCGGGGGCCTTTGTCGAAGGAAAGCTTGGGCGTTGCCATCGGACGCGTCCTTTCTGCCTTTGTCTAGCGAGTAGACAATTTTCTAGGCACTTAGGCCGCGCCGCGCTTAGGCGGGTAACAACGTAAGTCGTTGATTCGGCGGGAGTTACGATGGTGGGCGACACTGGACTTGAACCAGTGACCTCCGCCGTGTGAACGCATCCCTGAAACGCCTAAAGGCTTGCACATCAACAACTTAG
>SKRY01000013.1 GCA_007118235.1 Candidatus Hydrogenedentota bacterium
ACGCGGGACGCCCGCGAGGTTGAGCGCAAGAAGTACGGTCAACCGGGAGCCCGCAAACGGTTCCAGTTCTCGAAACGCTAACCGATCCGCCATCCTTACCTCCTTTCTGCAAAGGCGCGCCTCTCTTCCGAGGGGCGCGCTTTCGCTGTTGGGGACCCCCTCGCCAGACGCTTGCATGGCGCCGGGGTGGACGCCTCTGATATTTGACAGGTAATAGGGGCTATGTTACATTGAGTGTAAGAGGAGTGAGAGTATCGTAAAAGCGTCTCCATGCAAGTGAGGTATACTGTGGGGTGGGTGATAATGGCCAGGCGGAATAACGTATTCCCGGACCGGTTCGCCGGTGTGCTGTTGTCGTGTGCGGCGGCGCTGTTATTGACGGTGCAACTGGGAGCATGGGGCGCGGAGGCCGTGGTGAAGGAGGCGCGGAACCTAGCGGAACGCGTAAAAGGCGAAGATGGTCCGGGATTACAGCTGGAAGACTTCCGCCCATACACCGAGCTGATTCAGCAAGCCCACGAAGACGACCGCGAGGCGCTGCGCGAAACCTTGACGGCGCTCTTGGACGATGAAGATCTGCGCGTACGTTGGTTTGCTCTGTCGGCCATTTTGGTGACGGACGACCCGCACTACATCGGAGTCCTGGAGGAGCGCGTTCAGGATGAATACGGCTTCGAGCACCGCCGCGACGCCGAAGGCCCTTCATGGGGTTCAGAAGCCGGCATCCACAATAGCGCGATTAACGCGCTCGATATCCTCCGGCAACGCAATCCTGACGCGCGTTCGCCCACACCTCCCCAGGCCAGGCTCGGCGAGCGGCCGGCGTTCAAGGATCTGGAGCACGCCGACTTGTTCCGCAACCTGGCCAGGAACCCCCTGATCGCGCCCCCAAGCGATCTGTTGGATCGTTTTCGCGCGTATCACTCCGATGAAATGGAGGCCTTTGTCGAGGAGGCCATCGCCCACGCACACGCCGAGGAGCATTTCGTCCATCGCTACGCCTTGCTGCGGTCCGTGACGTCCCTTGTGTCCGGTCCGGCGCAACTCACGCTCATCGAACAGGGCTGTTTTGAGGACAGCGCCGCGCGCTTGGACAAGGAGCGGCTGCGCCCCTTTCTCAACTTAATGCGCCGGGTCTATCCCCGCATGCCCGAGACCCGCATCAGGGCGGCGGACACGCTCGCCGAGCTGTATCGGGAATGGCGCGCGGATGGAGGTTCCGCCAGTGAGATCGGGAACCATGCCGCCGCGCTGGATCGGTTGGCGGAAGCCTTGACCTGGTTCGGCGCGCCCGGAGCAAGCCGCTTGCTGGACTTGCCCTTCTGGGAGCACCCAAAGGCTGCGGAACAACTCCTAGATGCAGGCAGCCGCTGGCATGTCCGGCCTCTGCTTGAGGCCTTCGCGGAAAGCCCCGCTGAAGATCACGAACGCCGTTTGAATGTGTTGAGCGCCCTTGCGCATGACCGGGCCTATTTCCTTGGCGAGGTTCGTCCCATGGTGCGCGGAGCGCTGCTCCCGTACTTCGACGACGAGGCTTGGGAGCGCCGCAAGCGCGCGGCCGAAATCGCCGGAATCACGAGCGATCCCTTTTTCCTGCCCGAACTCCAACGCCTCGCCAGCAGCGATACACACGCCGTCGAGCAGATCCGCTCCGTCCGGCTCTTCGATGAACTCGTCCATGTCGCGATCACAACCTTTCCCGTGCGCGACGCCGCCCTCAATGCGGCCCTTAACCAGATCATGGAAGGCGAGTTGCCGCCCGGGCACAGGAGGCCCACACCTGCATCGTTCCACCAGGCCGCCGCCCGCAAGAAGGCGCTGCGGGAAATCTTGCCGCGCCTTGAAGAAGACCAGGCGCGGCAAGCGCGGGCCGAGTTGGATGAACTCGCCGCCAAGTTCGAGGAATTCCGGGAAACCGGCTTTGAAGAGCGCGCCGAAGCGATTTGGTTCGCGCGTTCGCTGGACGATGGCCCGCTCCTGAACCTGCTCGCGCGGGATCCCCAGGGCATTCCCTTCGCGCCTTTGCGAGACCGGTTCAGCGAGTACACGGAGGAGGAGATGAAAGCCTTCGCGGAAAGGGCGCTCAGCGTCATCGCGGAGCGGCGCGAGGCCGGGGAAGAGGATACGCTAACGCGTTTGGTCTTGCGTTTGTCGCCTCACGGCATGCGCGTGCCCTTCGCCATCCAGGCCTACTTCCCTGACGGAGAACCCGAGCCGGAGTACCGGCCCGTCCTAAACTTCGTGGGCTTCATCCATGAGCACGCCTTCCGGAACTGGGAACACGAACTGCTGGCGGCGGAGTTTCTTCGCGCCCTCTATGTAAACCATACCGATGTGGATGAGGATGACCGCCGGTCGATACGTGGCGTCATGAGGGAGATGTGCTTCGGAGGACCTAACTACATTCGGGCAACCCTTATCCACGCCCTGGGAGCATGCGGTCCGGCCGGGCTCATCAAACTTCTTGAGCTGCCATGGAAGGGCGGCCCCGCGGATGTTATGTCCCAGCGGCCGGATAAGTTGGTGCGGGACAAAATCATGGAGATCATCGGCGTCGAGGATACGGAGGATGCGGATGCGGACGACGATGAGATCTGGGAAGCCGCCATGGAATGGATCCAGCAAGAGTTCGAGCGGCGCCGCGCGGTGCGGGCGGCGGACGAGGCCGCAAGGGCCCGCCAAAGGGAGCGGATGGAATTTCCTCCGCGTGAGACTAGATTACCCCGCGAATCCGCGGAGGAAATGACGGAACGTTTGCGCGAAATCGACCGCATTGAACGGTATGAACAAGTCATCGACGATATTCACGATCAGATGATTTGGACCCGAAGCCTTTGGGAAGCCCGGGGCATTACCGGAGAAGGAATCACCGAGAGGAGCCGGCTTCACCGATACCAACGGGAGTTAGAGGAAGCTGAACGCGGGATCGAGCGTCATGAGCGCCGCTGGAAGCGCATGCTGCGCGAGCGCGGCATTTGGCGGTAGCTCATTGAAGGGAACAGGCAGGAGCACATCGGGTTCGCCAAGTGGAGGTGAACCATGAATGGAATTGCAGGCTTGAGACGCGCCGGGCGGAGGTAATGCGACCATGAGTGCGAAGAGAGCGTTGTACATCGGAGTGGGAATCGCGGTTTTCTTCATTGCCATCGCTTGGGCCGGGTGGAGTGTGAAGGAAGCGGGGTCCGATGCGAGCGGTGGTCACAGGTGGGAACAGACTTCCTCGCCGGCTGGCGGCCGGTCCCTTTATGAAATGGCGAGGGACGTAACACCCCTGACCCAGGAAGAGGCGGACCAAATCCGCGACCGGGTTCAGTTTCGGATTCCCGAAGAAATCCGGGAGTTGTCCGATGAAGAACTCGTGAACACTGTTACCAGCATCATAGAATCGCGTGCCCACTTGCGGGAACTGAATCTGCGGGCTCGCACCTACGGCCCGGACAGGCTGGACAACCTCGTGGACCTGATTCGGGCGCGGTGCGCAGCCGAGTACGCCGAGGAAGAGGAGCCCACGCGGCGTATGGCGCTCGCTGGGGCCTTTGCGACCTATCTACCTCCCGAAAGCGGTGACCCAATCATTGTCGAAATACTGGAATCCTGGGAAGGTGAATCCTTGGAGCCGCGTGAACGCTTGAGGGTGCGTGGAGTATTCGCGGGCTGGGTAAGTGGCGGGCCTCGGCCGCTTTCTTCCGGCATAGCCCACAAGCTTTTTGAGCTTTATGAAAGGACAGAAACCGAACTTCAGGAATCTGTGCACCAGCGACCCCACGGTTCCGATTTGCTCCTCGATATTATGGGAGCATTCAGCCGCTTTGGGGAGCTTGGCGTGCATTACCTGGAAAAGGTTGGCTGGCGTAATGGACCGGGCATAGAAGCGATGTGCCGGACGGGAGAACCCGAAGCTGTTGACTTGTTGTGGGACTTCTATTGGGACACGGACTCGCCTTCAATGAGAGCTCATTGCCTTTACGGGATAGCTTGGCTGAACCGAAATCTGAACGGCCATTTGCAGTCCGCGTTGCGCGAGCATTTGCCCAAGTATTTGGAAGCCTCTTCCGTGACGGCGCAACGGCGGGCCATCGCGGCCATGCGGAGGACCGAGGATTCCTACTACATCCCGTACCTCGAAGCCTATATCGAGGATGAACTGGGATGGGACGCCCTTCCCGAAGGCCGCGAACGCGAACTTCGAGAGGGGGCCACGGACGTAGCC
>SKRY01000251.1 GCA_007118235.1 Candidatus Hydrogenedentota bacterium
AAAAACCAATTCGCGTTTATTCGCGTTTATTCGCGTTCATTCGCGTTCATTCGCGGTTAAATTTCCGTGGTTTCTTTCAGTCACGGTGTGGTGAGGAGCATGCGCAGGGCCGCCAGTACACGGCGGGGGTTTTTGCGGTAGATGGCCATGCCGAGCCAGTATCCCGCTTCTTCCCGGCTCATCTCCACAACGCCTTGAGCGACTTGATGGATGCGTTCGGGGTTGCGCATGGGGGCGAGGACGCGGAACAACAGGCCAAGGACGAGGGCGGTGTCCTCGTCCAGGGTCCAGGCGCGATCCTCGTCTTGGCGCAGACCCGTGAGGACCACGCCGCGCTCCTTCAACGCCCGCCGGACGAGCGGCTCAATCTGGGCCAGCACCCGCCCCTTGAGCGCGGCGACCCGCTCCGGTTTGCGCAGATAAGGCGTAGCCTCGCTGGGCATTTGCCACACGGAGATGGCGCTTTGGCCGTGAGTCAACGCGCGCGCCCGGAGTTCGTAGACGGGCCGGCGCGTGTTCCACCCCTCCGGCCCGGCCGGTTGCTGGTTCAACGCGGGCTCGCTCATGAGGCTTCCTCCACGGCCTGTTCCGCCACAATATCGACTTCGCCGCCGCCGTGTTTGCTTAGCATGTCGCGGAACTGGTCTGCGCTGGCTTTTGAGGTGGACAAGGGCGGGTCGAAGGACAGCGTATGGGTTGCCTTGTAGTCAAAATCTTCGCTCCGGCGTATCCAGGCGTCCAGATTCGAGTACAGGCTGTTGGCTTCCTTGAAGCTGCCTTTGAAGTGGACGTGGAATTCCTCAAACCCTTCTCCCGTCAAGGCGGCGGTTACCTCGGTGCGGATCTCCGCGTTGCGGCAAGCGGCGAGGCCTTTCTGCACAAGGCGGGCGTCGGACGCGTTGAACACGCGGAAGGTCATGGAACGCAACGCCTTGACATTGCGGCCCTGGGCTTGCTCGAATAACTCTTGCAACGCCTGCCGCATCGCTCCCTCGGCGGAGAGCATAGGCGCGAGTGGGGGGGATGCCGCGCCGGTGGGCGCGCCGCCGGGAACTGCGCCTCCACCGGGCCGGTAGGGCGCTTCCGTCCCGCGTTCCACATGATCGGATACCGGTTCGGGCTCGGGCTCCGGCGGTTTGCGGGGCCAGAGGCCTTTCTCCTTGGCGTTGGCCATGGTGTGGACATAGGCGTCGCTGGTGAGGCGAATGGCGGGGGGCGGGTCGCCCTTGCCCCAAAGCTGTTCGCCTTCGCGGTAGATGAAGACGTCCTGTTCGATCCCGTCCTTGATGCACTGAACGAGCGGTTCGTCGTCCAGCAAGATGGACAGATTGGGCGACTTCCGGAATTCGTTGCGCAACTCCAGGGTGGAGATTTCGCCGCGGGTCTTGAGCAGGGTCTGGTCGCGCACGTAGACGGGCGCATCGGGATTGTCCCCGCTGGCCAGCAGCTTCTTCTGATTCCGCAACGCCCGCTTGATGTATTCCTGCGCCTTGCCAATGGCCTCGGACGCGCTGGGGATGTCCACGGTGGTGTGGTTCAGCTTCGCCTGCCCCGGCGCGATGGGCGCGCCGCTGGGGAAGTACAGATGGCGGTAGCAGTGGTGGATGGCCTGCGCCACATCCGATTCGAGCTTCCGGTATTGCTCATTGATTTGGTTTTGCTGGTACTCGGCCAGTTCTTGGGTCCGGTCCGAATTGCGGATGCGTTCGACGGCCAAGCGGCGGCGCATGCGGGATTTCATTTCGTTGGTGTGAGGCGCGTCCGCCACGAGAAAGACGGCGTTGTTCCGGAACAGGCGGGGCTCGTCGCGCACGCCTTTGACGGTGGCCATCCGGATGAGGTCCGAGGGCAGGTGATCCGGGGACGTGTCCAAGGGATGGGCGTCGTAGTGGAGCACGACCAGATAGGGCCGGCCGTTGCCCACTTCGTCCGGTACCTCATGCGGGCCGCCGGGGAAGGCTTCCAGATTGAAGCCGCCTTGCTTGGCGGTGAACAGGCGCCGGATGGTGTCGTCGAGCCGCGCCCGCACCTCCGCCGCGTCGACTTCTTGCATTTCCCGCTGGATGATCTGGTTCAAATTCGGCTCCACCTGAAAGCGCAGGGGCGCGCCGGGCCGATCGTCGAGGTAGAGGGCCTTCTCCGCGAAGGCTTTGCGGGCCTCGTCCACGATGGCGGGTTCGATGGCGGGGGAGGTTACCGAGTACCGCAGATGTTCCGCCGTGAGCCCCTTGGCGCTGTTGCCGTAGGCGAGGGTGTGGAGAAACACGGTGCGCGCCACGTAACTGGTGATGGGGGGGAGGCCCGCGAATCGCTCGGCGTCGATTTGCTGGGCCACGGCCTTATCCCGGCCGGATTCCGCGCCGACATCGGCGGACAGCGCGGCGGAGTAGCCTTGTTGCCGAAGGCGCGTGGTGAGTTCTTCCCGGATGGGGCCGTGGGTCAGGTCGATGTGATGGGGATGAATGGCGTGGGCGTCGCTGGGCCGTGTCTCCCATAGGCGCTTGACGGTGCGAACCAGCAAGCGCAACATGCCGCGTGTGCGCTGGAAATTGGCGAGACTGGACAGCTTTTCCACCATGACGCCGAGGGTTTCGGGGTGAAACGGGTACCCTTTGACGAATTGATCGCGGACTTCAGCGCTGGAGGCGTCCGCGGGCAAGTGTTCCCGGTTGCGCTCCCAAATGCCGGCGTACTCGTCCACCACTTTTCGGGCGCGGGCCTCGTCCACCGTGTCGAACAGGCGGCGGCGGAGGACGTTGACGGTCTCGTCTTCCTCCGTGGGATCAAGCTGAAGCAGGGTGCGCGACACGATGCTTTCCGCCTCGGCGAAAGCTTCGGCGAAGGCTTGCGCGGCGGCCTGTTGCTCGCTCTGGTAGGCGTCGGACGCCTCGCCGGAATCGGCCCGGACAGCCAGGGTGCTCACCAGGGCCGCGCCCGGCGTGGAGGTGACGGCCTTGATCAGGGCGTGGATGAAGGCGGTGAACTGACCGGCTGCGGCGGGGTTGGCGGCGGCCGTCTTGCGCAGATAGGCGGAGATCTCGTCGATGAGGATGAGCGCGGGTTGGCCGCCAAAAAGTTCGGCGATGGTCTCCGCGCCGGGCGCCACGTGTTTGGCGTCGCTTTCGGCGAGGCGCGCGAACCCTTCCCGGCCCGCGAGGCGGTAGGCCATCTCGCCCCAAAGCGTATAAGCCTTGAGGTCCGGCTCCAACGTCAGGCCGTTGGTGGGGTCCGCATTCTCCCCGTCCAGCGCGGCCAAGCGAACCGCGCCCGGTTGGGGCAACAACGCGGGGTCCACGAAGGTTCCCGGCTGATCCACGCCTTTCATGCCGCGCACGGCGTGAACCAGCGCGACGAGCGCGTGGGTCTTGCCGCCGCCGTATTGGGTGTCGAGGCGTATGACGGAATTCAGTTCGCCGCCCGCGCCGGATACCCGCCGGCAGACCGCCTCCAACAACGATTTCAATCCGCGCGTGGGATACGTGTGGCCGAAGAACGTGGCGGGATCGTTGTATTCCTTGGGCGCTGTCCCGTTGACGACGGCGCGCAGATCCGCAACCAACTCCTCGTCCCGCACCCGCCCGGCCAACACGTCCTCCCGCGGCTGGCATAACTCGAAAATGCTTGGCATAACCCCCTTGGCGTCCCCTTTCCCAGCTTGTGTAGCGTTCCACTGCATGAGAGCACGCCTGTGCCCCCTCCACAGCCCCGAGTATATCCCGTCGTGGCGCGGTGTGTCGAGAACCCCGGCAAGCTATGCCGGCGCCGGGGTTCACCGTGAAGTGATTCACATAAGCGCATGGCCGTCCGCGGGGATACGGTCCCACGAACGGCCATGCGCACAAACAAAGAGAGGATCGTTGGCGCCTAATGCGCGTGGTTCTCAGCCACGCTTCCGGCCTCGCCAGCGGCGGACGCCCAGTCCCGCCACGCCAATGCCAAGCAGCGTCATCGTGGTTGGTTCGGGGATGACTGTGCCGGTGAAGTTGTAGGCAAGATTGTATTCCTGAGACGCCCAATCGCTTGGGTTCCCGTCCCGGAACCACGCCTGGGAATTCCCTTGGGGGCTCATCGCCCAGCTGAAGATCGAGCTTGATCCTGGATTGTGCACGCTGAGATAGTAACGGCCAGCGTCGAGGGTCAAGGGCCTGTCAAGGTCCATCGTGAACTGTTG
>SKRY01000445.1 GCA_007118235.1 Candidatus Hydrogenedentota bacterium
CTTTCAATTCAACGATAAGCCGGTCGTCAATCAGCAAATCTGCATAAAAATCCCCAACCACTACACCTTTATACAAAACCGGAATTGGATACTGCTGCTTAACACCAAAACCATCCGTTTCCAAATCCATACGCAAAGCATTCTCATATACTTTCTCCACAAATCCGGGCCCCAAGTGATTATGAACAGTGTAAGAACACTTAATCACGCGCTCGGTTAAGGTGTTTATATCCATCAGTTACTCCGTCCCCATTAGACATGATTTACAAGATTGACAAGATTGGCCTATGTTCTTTAATCCTGTCAATCTTGTAAATCATGTCTATCCCCAACTACCCCCGTTCGGGTTTGGCTTCGCGCTCCATGAGTTCCTCCACGGCGTCCCGGGGCGAAACGCCCTCGAAGAGAACGAAATGGACCTGTTCCGTGATCGGCATGTCCACCCCGTGCTTCCGCGCCATAGCGTAAGCCCCAGGGGCCGTACGAATGCCTTCCGCCACCATGAGGCTTCCGCTCATAATGGATTCGACCGTTTCGCCGAGCGCGATTTGCTCGCCCACGTGACGGTTCCTCGAATAGCGGCTCATGCACGTGACGATAAGGTCACCCATGCCGCTTAGACCCGAGAACGTCAGGGGATGCGCGCCCATCGCCTCCCCCAGACGCGCCATTTCCGCCAAGCCGCGCGTCACCAACGCGGCTTTCGCGCTATCCCCCAATTGAAACCCGTCGCACACACCCGCCGCGATGGCGATGACGTTCTTCAACGCCCCGCCCAGCTCAACCCCCACCGCATCGGGGCTGGTGTAAACCCGAAAGCGCGGGGCAATAAAGGCGTCCTGCACCATCTTGCAGGCATCCTCCGACTCCCCCGCCACGACGACGGACGCCGGATGGTCCGTGGCGACTTCCTCGGCGTGACTAGGCCCAGACAGAGCCGTCACGGGACATGGCCCGTGTTCGGCGGCGATGACCTCGGTCATCCGCATCAAGCTCTCGGTTTCAATACCCTTGGCCACGCTTACCCGTATGGTATCCGGGCCAAACGGAAACTCCGCCGCGACGGCGCGCATCGCGTGGGACGGCACGGCGAATACCACGATATCGGCCCCGGCATCATATTCCCGTGAGACGCGAACGCTATCCGGAAGGCGCACCCCCGGCAAGAAACACGGGCTTTCTCTAGTAGTCCGCAACGTTTCGGGACCGTCCTCTTCCCTGCACCATAACAACACATCGTGCCCCTTGAGGGCCAACACCCGCGCCAGGGCCAAGCCCCAACTGCCGGCGCCAATAACTTGCAGCTTCATTACTATTCCTTACGTATCTAGTCAAAACCACTGTGAACCCGAATCATCCACCCGCCATCCACGTGTCCACAGTACCTTATCACAAAACCGGCGCCTCGTTTATATCGCACACGTACTACCTTGGGTCGATCGGCGGGCAAACATGACGCAATGCTCCATAACAAGGGGGCTCCACCAGCCGTGTCTAGGCTCTTACTATAACAGTAGGTCCCCGCCACTGAAGCCTAATCTTGTCCCCCTCGCCTCCGTAGTGGTAGGCTATGGCCGAAAACGGTGGCGGGTTCATGCTGCCCGTCTCAATCGGTCTTGCTCTCAGTCTACCCTAATTTGGCCAGGAATTGCCCGTAATGGCCGGAAATCCGCCTCAAATCACCCTATATCAACGCTTCACCCGGCACGGCGCCACCTTGGCCACGGCCGAATCCTGCACGGGCGGACTCGTGGGGCACAGGCTGACCTCGGTTCCCGGCGCGTCGGCCTATTACCTCGGCGGCGTCATCGCCTATAGCAACGAAGCCAAGGTCAATCTCTTGCGCGTTTCCGAGGCGGACCTCATAGAGCACGGGGCAGTCAGCGAGCCTGTAGCGCGAGCGATGGCGGCGGGTGTCCGGGAGCGGTTTGGCGCGAACTGGGGCATCGGCATTACCGGCATCGCGGGTCCCACGGGCGGCACGGCGGAGAAGCCGGTGGGGTTGGTCTACCTCGCCGTGGCGGGGCCGGAGGCTGGTCATGTCGAACGTGTTGTATTCGAGGGAAGCCGGGATCACATAGTGGAACAGGCGGCGGAACGCGCCATGACCTTATTGTTGGAGCATTACCAATGAGCGCAGGGTTTGTCCATCTACACGTTCACACGGAGTACAGCGTGCTCGACGGGGCCGCCCGGGTGGCCGAGATTATCGAGCGGTGCCAACAATACGGCATGGAAGCATGCGCCATAACGGACCACGCCGCCCTTTTCGGCATCCTTGACTTCTATGAACAAGCCCGCAAGGCCGGCATCAAGCCCATCATCGGGACGGAACTGTATGTCGCGAAGGGATCGCGCACCGATCGCTCCGCCCGCTCCGCCAGCGATTCGTACAACCATTTTCTGTTGCTGGCGGAGAACGAAACGGGCTACCACAATCTCTGCAAACTGAGTTCCTACGGGTACTTGGAAGGGTTTCACTACAAGCCCCGCGTGGACCTCGACCTGCTGGCGAAGTATAGCGAGGGGATCATCGCGACAAGCGCGTGCCTCGCGGGTGAGATCCCTCAGTACTTGATTCACGGCGACATGGACCGCGCCAACGAGGCCATCCAGAAGTACGTCGAGATCTACGGCCGCGAGAATTTCCTTATCGAGGTGCAAGACCACGGTATACCCGAACAAGTGAAGATCAACCCCATGCTGGCTGAGCTGGCCGAGCATCACAACCTCATGGTGGTTGCCACGAACGACTGTCACTACGTCGACAAGGAGGACGCCGAGCCGCACGAGGCCTTGTTGTGCGTGCAGACCAACGGCCAGCTTGACAGTGACGATCATTTCAAGTTTCCCGCTTCCGAGTTTCATTTCCGAACACCCAAGGAAATGCGCGAGGTATTCAAGGACTGGCCCGAGGCGTTGGCCAACACGGAAAAGATCGCCGAGCGGTGTAACGTGGAGCTTCCGCTTGGTCAGCACCTGATTCCAGAATACGTGCCGCCGGAAGGATTCGACAAAGCGGACTATCTCCGCCATCTCGTGCACGAAGGACTCAAGGAACGCTACGGGGAACCCACGCAGGAACACGTGGACCGCGCGGAATTCGAGCTAGGCGTCATCGAATCCATGGGGTTCGTGGACTACTACCTCGTGGTATGGGATCTCGTGAATCACGCGCGGAAAGAAGGCATCCCGGTCGGTCCGGGCCGCGGCTCGGGAGCGGGCAGCCTGGTGGCGTACGCGCTGCGCATCACGAACATCGACCCGATTCAATACAAGCTGCTCTTCGAGCGGTTCCTCAACCCCGAGCGCGTGTCCATGCCGGATTTCGACCTCGATTTCTGCTACATCCGCCGGGAGAAGATGATCGACTACGTACGCGAGAAATACGGCGAGGACAACGTCGCGCAAATCATCACCTTCGGGCGCATGCTCGCCAAGAACGTGGTCCGGAACGTCGGCCGCGTGCTGGGCATGTCCTACGGCGAGGTGGACCGCATCGCCAAACTCATCCCCGATGAACTGAAGATAACCCTGAAGGACGCCCTTGAACGGGAGCCCGAGCTTAAGAAACTGGTCAACGAGGATCACCAAATCCAACGCTTGTGGCGGCTGGCCTCGCGTCTGGAAGGTACGATCGGTAACTGTGGCACACACGCGGCGGGGGTCGTGATCTGCGATGAACCGTTGACGGACCACGTGCCTTTGTTCCAGGCGGCGGGCAGCGATGTAGTCGCCACACAGTTCGAGATGAAGGGCGTCGAAGAGGTTGGCCTCCTCAAAATGGACTTCCTTGGCCTGCGCACCTTGACGGTGGTCCACGAGGCGGCGCGGTTCGTGCGCGAAAACCAAGGGATTGAGCTGGATATCGACGAGATCCCCACCAATGACGAGAACACCTACGCGCTGCTCCGCTCGGGCAAGACCACGGGGGTCTTCCAGTTGGAAAGCTCGGGTATGCGGGATCTTGCCCGGCGCATCGGCCTGGAAAGCCTGGAAGAGGTCTGCGCCCTGATCGCCCTCTACCGGCCCGGCCCGATGCAGCTCAAGGACGAGTACATCGAGAACAAGTATCATCCCGAGCGCATCACCTATGCCCACCCCATTCTCGAACCGATCCTGCGCGAGACCTACGGCATCGCCCTGTATCA
>SKRY01000351.1 GCA_007118235.1 Candidatus Hydrogenedentota bacterium
AAGGTGGCCTCCATGGATGATCTGACCGAGGCCGACCTCATAACCTTGTCGGTGGAGTCCGAGTCACTGAAGTGACGCCATAAGATATGCCCCACGGAGCTTGCATGAGGGTCGTTTCTTGAAGCGGGTGGAATGACTCATCCCGGAAAGGGTGGTGAGGAGTGCACGCTCATCGGCGCGCCACACGTCACGGTTCTTCGCCGGTAGGAGCGTGTTTGGCCGCTGGGGTGTGGCGCTGGCCCAGTTCGAGGGCTTCATCGAGCAAACGCAACACGCGATGCACGTTGCGGCGGCAGGTCTGGATGGCTCTGTGTTGCTCCGGGGTTAGGTCGCCGAGTTCGCCTTCCAGCAGCATGTCGGTATACCCCAGAATGACCGCGAGGGGGGAACGCAGCCGTTTCGACAAAGTCGCCAAGAACTCGGTCTTGATGTTGCTGACCTGTTCCAGCTCGCGGTTGAGTTGCTCCAGGCGCGCCTTGGTTTCCCTGCCGGTTTCCTGCAATCGCCGTTCTTCCGTGATGTCCCGGCCCACCAAGACGTAGTAGCGTTGTTGTTCCTTCATGAAACTCCGGATGACAACCCTGGTGGTGTGCTCGTTTCCTTCCGCGTCGATCAGCAGTTGCTCGCCTTTGTATTCCCCTTTGTTGCGCAGGGTGGCGAATTTCACGGGCAGCGTCCCATCGTCGAAGATGAAACCGCGGACGCGGCTGCCGAGAAGCTCCTCCCGGGAAAGCTGGAGCAAGGCGCACGCCCGGTCGTTGGCCTCGGTGATGAGTTCGTGTTGGTCAAAGACCAGGATGGGGTCCCCGGCGCTGTCAAGAATGGTGCGCAGGGTAGCTTCGCTTGACGCGATTTCCTGAGCCCGGGCGAGGTGTTCTTCCTCGGTGATCCGGAAGCGATCGCTGATGACGCCCATGAGCCATCCACAGCTCATGATGAGAAAGACTGGAGGAAGCATCACCGCTCCGGGGGGCAGACTGAGACCGTGAAGGCGCCATTGCAGCACCATGATCCCCGCATACAGGCCACAACACAATGCGGCGGTTCCCGCGATGCGATAGAACTCGCGGGCATGGACGCTGTACCCGATGATAAACAGCAGATAGAGGGTAAACGCGGCGCCGGTCCCCGCGCCGCCCAGAAACGTGACGAGAGAGATCTCGCCCAAGTACAGGCAGAAGTTGAATGGGCCCATGAAATGGGCGTGCCGCCCGGTCCAAAACACGGCGTGAGCAAACAGGTTGTGCGCCACCCCCAGGCCCGCCATGATAAGCGCGCCGGAGGCGTCCTCCCCAAGGTGGCCTATGACGAGGAGAAGGAGCAGGATGGATGCGCCCACGTAGCGCACGATAACGGCGGTCCGTTCAACCGCCAGGATCAGCGCCATGCGGGGGGGGACATAGGTGCTCATGAGCGCTCCCTGGCTGTCGCCGCCGCATAGACGCGATTTCGCGGGACATTGTGTTGTTCGGCCACGGCCCGCACGGCGTCCCGCCGGGACAGGCCCTGGCCTTTCATAAGGGCGTCCACCTCCTCGCGCAGCGCCTCATCCGGAAGCGCGGCGTCCGCCTTCCCGCCTCCATACAAGACCAGCACGTACTCCCCTTTGGAAGGTATATCCTCCAGCCGGCTGACGAGTTCCTGAGCCGCTCCCTGGAACACGCCCTCATGCACCTTGGTCATCTCATGAATGATCGCCACCTGAGCGTCCGGCGCCGTCTCGGTTATGCGTTGCAATGTCTGCGGAAGGCGGTTCGGGGATTCGAAGACGATGTGGGCGCATTCCCATTCGCCGATGCGTTCGAGAAGACGCTGGGCTTTTCCGGCGTTACGGGGGAAGAAGCCATGAAACGCGAACGGTTCGGGCGGCAACCCGCTGATGGAGAGGGCGGCCGTCACGGCGCACGGCCCGGGCACGGTGCGCACGGGAACGCCGCATTCGGCGGCGGCCCGCACAAGCCGGTAGCCGGGATCGGAGATGCAGGGCGTACCGGCATCGCTGATCAGAGCGATGGATTCGCCGGCCTCAAGCCGCTTCAGCAACTCAACGCCTCGGCTTTGCTCGTTGTGTTCGTGGTAGCTAATGAGAGGGGTGTGAATGTTGAAACGGCTCAGCAGCTTCCGCGAATGGCGCGTGTCCTCGGCGGCGATGCGGTCCACCTCTCCCAGCACGCGCACCGCGCGCGGCGCCATGTCCTCAAGGTTGCCGATCGGGGTGGCCACGACATACAAACAACCAGCCGCCATGGTGATCTCCCGGTTTGATGCTCGCCAGAATCCGCGGCACACTCCCCACCCGACAGTCGGACCTTACATGGGTAAGACCTTGCGCATGGTCTCGTGATACTCCTGCAGCGAGCGCACCTCAAGCGTGCCGTTCCGCATGGCTTGAATGCCAGCCACAGCCGCCTTTGCCGCGGATAGCGTCGTCATTATGGGCAGCAAATGCTCAATGGCGTTGCGCCGGATGGCCTTCTCGTCTTCCTTGGACTCGCCGCCCAGGGGCGTGTTGATAATCCAATCCACGTCGCCATTGATGATGCGGTCCACCACGTGCGGCCGGCCTTCCACCACTTTGTTTACCCGTTCCACTTCCAGTCCTTGGCTCTCCAGGACTCTCGCGGTGCCCCGTGTGGCCATCAGCGTGAATCCGAGGTCCACGAGATCCTTGCCGAGATTCCCCATGAGCCCCTGGTCGCGATCGTTCAGGCTCAGAAACACCACCCCTTCTTGAGGGACAGGGTTACCCGCCGCCGCCTGACTCTTCGCAAACGCCAGCCCCATGTTCTGATCGATGCCCATCACCTCGCCGGTGCTGCGCATCTCAGGCCCAAGAAGGATGTCCACATGGGGAAACTTGATAAAGGGCAACACCACCTCTTTCGCGGACACGGCGCCCGGTTCGGGATCAAACGTGAGGCCGAGTTCCTTGAGCGTCTTGCCCGCCATCACACGGGCGGCGAACTTGGCGAGGGGGACACCCGTGGCCTTGCTGACGAAGGGGATGGTGCGTGAAGCGCGCGGATTGACCTCGATAAGGTAAATGGTGTCATCCACAATGGCGAACTGAATGTTCATCAACCCGATGACGTTGAGTTCACGGGCGAGGGCGCGGGTTTGCTCTTTCACTTCATTTAGGATGGCCGGATCGAGATCATACGGCGGGAGGATGCAGGCGCTGTCGCCGGAATGGATCCCTGCTTCCTCGATGTGCTGCATGATGCCGCCAATCACCGTGTCCACGCCATCGGAGATCGCGTCCACGTCCAACTCGACCGCGCCCTCAAGGAACTTGTCAATAAGGACGGGATACTCGGGCGAGGCCTCGACGGCGTATTTCATGTAGCGTTCAAGCGAGGCGTGATCGTAAACGATCTCCATGGCGCGCCCGCCCAACACAAAGGAGGGCCGCACCACAACGGGATAGCCGATGCGTTCCGCCACGGCCTCCGCCTCCTCAATGGTGACGACCGTGTCGTTCTCGGGTTGTTTCAGGTTGAGCTTCGTCACCAACTCCCGAAACGCCTTGCGATCCTCCGTGCGATCAATGTTGGCGGGCGATGTGCCGATGATCGGCACGCCCGCCGCCTCCAGGCCCCTAGCAAGGTTGAGCGGCGTTTGGCCGCCAAACTGGATGATGACCCCGGCGGGTTGTTCTTGGTCACAGATGTTCAACACATCCTCGATCGTGACTGGCTCGAAGTACAGGCGATCGCTGGTGTCGTAGTCCGTGGACACGGTCTCGGGGTTGCTGTTGACCATGATGGTTTCGTAGCCGTCCTCCTTAAGAGCGAAGGAGGCATGCACACAGCAGTAATCGAATTCGATCCCCTGTCCGATCCGGTTGGGCCCGCCGCCGATGATCATGATCTTCTCCCCCTTCGACGGCAATACCTCGCCTTCATCCGCGTAGGTCGAGTAGTAGTAGGGAGTGTAAGCCTCGAACTCCGCCGCGCACGTGTCCACGAGCTTGTAGGAGGGCGTCACCCCCAGTTTCTTGCGGTGCGCGCGCACGGACATCGGACTCATGTTCCAGAGGTAGCCCAATTGATGATCGGAATACCCCAGCGTCTTAGCCCGCAACACCATCTCGAAGTCGTCCGGATCGCCATCGCGGATCTCGCGCTCCTCGTTAAGCAGGTCGCG
>SKRY01000113.1 GCA_007118235.1 Candidatus Hydrogenedentota bacterium
CGGGAATGGATCGCCATGCGCGTGCCGGTGTCGCTTGAGCTGGGCGCGTACGCCATCCTTGTGGCGTTGACCATCGGCTTGGCCACGGGCATCTTCGCCGCGCTGAAGCCCAACAGCTACCGGGACTACGTGCCCATGTCGGTGGCCATGGTGGGCATCTGTGTGCCCAATTTCGTCCTCGGCCCCCTGCTGGTGCTCGTGCTGGCCATGTGGATGGGGCTGTTGCCCGTGTCGGGATGGGAGACGGCCGCCCACCGCATACTGCCGTCGCTCACGTTGGGCGCGGCCTTCGCCGCCTACATCGCCCGGCTCAGCCGGGGCGGCATGCTTGAGGTGCTCGGCCAGGATTTCATCCGGACCGCCCGCGCCAAGGGCCTGAGCGAGGCCGCCGTCATCCTCCGTCACGGGCTCCGGGGCGGCCTCCAACCGGTGGTGTCCTTCATGGGACCGGCGATGGCGGCGCTACTGGCGGGCTCCTTCGTGGTCGAGCGGATTTTCCAAGTGCCCGGTCTCGGGCGCGAATTCATCGAGGCCGCTTTCAACCGCGACTACACCCTGCTTACTGGCATCGTCCTCTTCTACGCCATGCTCATCATCGTCTTCAACCTCGTGGTGGACGTTGTCCTCGCCTGGATGGATCCCCGCCTGCGGTACGATTGATTCACAGGTCCGGCATGGCCTTTACGCGCCGCCGAGATGGATGAGCGTGAGCGCTTCGTAGAAGGCGGCGATCAGAAGCTGGAGCCCCACGAACAAGGCGGCGCTGCCGAGCATTTTCGCCCACGCCGCGTAGCCAAAGAACAGGCGCTCGGCCTTGATGGCGCGGAACATGTAGACAAAGAACAGGGCGATGGCGAACGACGCTAGGATGTAGGCTTCCAGCTCCAGTATCATGGTGATGGAGTGGAACGTGTATAAGCCCGCGAGGCCTTGCCACATGGGGGCCATGCCCAATCCGACAATCGAGAAACTGGCCAGGTTCTTGAGAATGCCGATGCCGGGAATTATCAGTGAGGGCGCAAAGGAGAAGCCCAGCGTGGCGACGGCGTAATTGTGCCAGAACGTCACGCCCGCAGCGGTCATGACGTTGCCGCTGGCGTAGGCGTCGCCAATGTAGGCGAGGTCGCCCTCGGCGAAGGCGGCGTCAATGGTCTGGGTTATGGCGAAGTTCACCGCAGGAAACGCGGCCGCGACGAGCATGAGGACGAAGAAGGCGCCGTAGTGCGCGACATGCATGGCCACCAGCAGCCGGGGATACCGGCCGAGGGTGCGCAAGAACGGCCGCAACGGACCCACTGGCTTATTCGCCAGCCACATGAACAACCGGATTTGCAACACACTGCCGCCCACGGCCATGGCCACGAGACCAAGCCATGTGAGCGTGAAAACGCCCGCGCTTGTCTGGGTGCGCTCCATGAGCGGGACCACGTCTTCGAGAAAAGCAGCCAGGTCGTCCATTTCTTCCAGCCGAAGCAGCCCGCCTGGCGCAATCCAGCCTTCCGTCATCTCCCCGGCGTCGCCGAACTGCTCTCGCAACGGGTCCGTGGCCGGAAGGAGGAAGCCATAGTTCAACCCGCCGACATCGGACCGGATGACGCCGGTCGACTCAAACGTCTCCCCGTCCAACTCAAAGCTGTCGAACCGGGTGAACGTCCCGGATACGTACTCGCGGGCGCCCGGCTCCGGTGCACGTCCTTCGGCCAAAATGTGATCCCATGGGATGGCATCGCTGTCCACCAGCACAATACGTTCCCGCGGGGCAAACGGCAAAGGCAGCCCTTCTTCCCCCAGTTCTTTTTCGGCTTCCTCCGCCATAAGCCGCAGCCACGCCGGCATGGGCGGCTCGTTTTCCGGCGGAAGGGGCCGTATCAAGGCCGGGATCACGTCTTCCCACGGCGCGGGGCCTTCGGTGGCCACGAGCGCCGTGCGCCAGGGATCCTGGACCATGCGGATGTACTCCACCCCCGAGGCGGCGAACAGCAGGATGAAGCCCGCGGCTAATGCGAGTATGGCGCCGGGGATTACGATGGACCGGGAACGGCGTTGGTGTGGTATTATCGGCTGAGACGAGTTTTCTGTATTCATTGTGACGCCATTCTACCTAAGCCAATGGCGTCATGCCACTTTGAAGCCATTCCGATGTTCAGGGAGAACGCTAATGGACAAGAAGGACGCGTATGAAGCCCGCATCCAGGCCAAGCTCGACGAGTTAAAGGCCGACATCGAGAAAATGCGGGCTCAGGCCGAGGGTTTGGAGGCGGAGGCCCGGATAAGACACCACGAAGATATTGAAGAACTCGAATCGCGCCGGCATGCCCTCGAGCGCAAACTGAGGGAAGTCCGGGACGCCGGGACGGACGCCTGGGAAACAATGCGCACCGGCGTGGACAACGCTTGGGCCGAGCTTAAACGATCGTGGGACGAGGCGGCCAAACGGCTATTGGGGCGCTAGGCGTTCCTAGGAATAGGTTATGAGCGAACACCCTCTGCCCAAGCCCATGGAACTGGCCGCCGAACTCATCGAGCGCGCCCAAGCCGTGGCTGTCGCGCGCCGTCTCAGCGAGGTCAGTCAAGCCGGGGACGTGGGGTCGGCGTTGATCACGGACGCGGGCAACATCTACACGGGTGTCAGCCTGGACTGCGCGTGCGGCATCGGGTTCTGCGCCGAGCACAGCGCCGTCGCCGCCATGGTGACGCACGGCGAGCACCGCATCGCGGCCATTGTGGCCGTGACGGAGGATGGCCGCGTCATTCCTCCCTGCGGCCGGTGCCGCGAGCTGGTGTCGCAGGTGCACAAGGCCAATATGACAACACATATTGTGTTGGGCGAGCACGAGACGGTTCCGTTGGCCGATCTGCTTCCACGCCCTTGGAAACGGCGCACCTGAGGGATTGGCTCGAATAGGAAGAGGGAGAGCATGAAGAACGTAACGGTCCAAGGCGTGAACGTCCCCGCCCTCGGGTTTGGCACGTGGCGATTGAGCGGAAGGGAATGCCGGGAAGCCGTCGCGGACGCGCTTGCCGTGGGCTACCGGCACATCGATACCGCCCGCATGTACCGCAACGAGACGGAAGTCGGTCAAGGCGTCCGGGACGTGCAAACACCGCGCGAAGACCTTTTTCTAGTGACGAAACTTTGGCTCGACGACTACCCGCGCCGGAAGGCGGAACGGGCGATCGAGGACAGTTTGCGGCAGCTCAACGCGGACTACATTGACCTCCTGCTGATGCATTGGCCGCCCAGCGAAACGCCGGTCGAGGAAACCCTGGACGTTATGAACGTCTACCGGGACAAAGGGGATGTGCTGCATCTCGGCGTGAGCAATTTCTCCCCGAAACTTACCGGACAAGCCCTGGAAACCGCGCCCATTCTCACCAATCAAATCGAGTACCATCCCTTCAAAGGCCAAAGCGAGATGGTCGGCTTCTGCCAAGAGCGCGACATCATGATCACGGCCTACTCGCCCGTGGCGCGTGGCGCGGTCACGAAGGATCCCGTCATCGCGTCCATCGCGGAACGCCACGGGAAAACACCCGCCCAAGTCACCCTCCGCTGGCTGATTCAACAGGCCAAGGTCTCCGCCATTCCCAAGGCCGCACGCCCCGAACACCGCCGCGGCAACTTCGACATTTGGGATTTCGAGTTGTCCCCGGACGAAATGCGCGCCATCAGGGCCCTTGGGGAATAGTACGGGGACGCCGGTAACGGATTGACGCGTGGAAGCGGGGAGGCGTAGGATAACCTCTGGTTTGTGAACAAGGATAGGGGAACAGCGCCGGGCGCCGGCATGGGCCGCGTTTGGCGTGCGGCCCATGGCAATCACCAGAGGGAGAAGGGAAATGGACCGGAGGAGTTTTCTCAAGGCGGTTGGGAGCGCGGCGGCGCTTGGCGCGATGAATCGGCGCGGGGCCGCGGCGCAAACAGGCCAAGGCCAACGGCCGAATATCATCTTCATGTTCTCGGACGATCACGCGCCGCCCACCATTGGCGCATATGAGGGTTGGCTGAGCGAGGTCGCGAACACGCCCAACATTGATCGCATCGCCGAAGAGGGCGCCATATTCACCCAGAGTTTCTGCACGAACTCCATCTGCGCCCCGAG
>SKRY01000154.1 GCA_007118235.1 Candidatus Hydrogenedentota bacterium
AAATACACCTCGGGGCGTTTACATCCCCTGGCCCTGTCGGGCAAAGGGGGAGTTGTAGCGCCGGTGTCTCGCCGGCAAAAGAGGCCGCCTGGAAGGCAATGACATAAAAGCCATTTTCCCTTTGAAGGGAGATGTTGTGCCCTGGTGCAGCGCACTTGACTGGCGATTTTGGCGATGAGGGAAGGCTGTATCTCTCGCCCTTGTTTCCGGTATCATCACACGGCTTTAATGACGACAAGCACCCCGCAAGCAGGAGTAGACGCAGAATGGCGAACGGCCAGACGGAAGAATTCAATCGTCCGGGTTTCTGGGCCTTGATCGGAATGCAATTCCAGGGGGCCTTCAACGACAATTGTTACCGCATGCTGATCGTGCTGTTCTTGCCGTTGGCCCTGGTGAGCGATGACTTTCCGTCCACCGAGATCGCGTTCGCGCTGTTTAATGGGGCCTACCTCATTTTCCCGGGCCTCATGGGGGCGTTGTCGGACCGGTACAGCAAGCAGACCATCGCCATCATGACGAAATACTTGGAGCTGGTGATCATGGTCATGGCCTTGCTGGGGTTCTGGCTGCAAAGCGCCTGGTTCCTGTTGTTCGTGCTATTCTTGATGGGCATTCAGAGCGCGTTCTTCAGCCCGTCCAAGTACGGCATTCTGCCCGAGATTCTCCCGGAAGGCCGGCTGCCCTGGGGCAACGGCTATATGCAGATGGGCACGTTCGTGGCCATCATTCTTGGCCAGGCCCTGGGGGGGACCCTGCTGGACTGGTTCCGGGACGAAATCGCGCTTGCGGGCCTGGTCTTGATCGGCTTCACCGTGGCCGGCTTGGTGTGCTCGTACTTCATAACGCGGCCTCCCGCCGCCGAACCCGATCGCAAGATCCCATGGAACCCATGGGACAGGCTTCCGCATTATCTTGGGCTGTTCTACGCCGATCGCTGGCTGTTCGCCTCGCTTCTAGGGGTGACGTATTTCTGGTTCGCGGGCGCCTTCGTCATGCAGAACATTGTCGAATACGGCTTGGCCATGTTTGGGGACACCCTCACGCTCCCGTTGTACTTCTTCGATTGGGAGATGGGCACGGGAACCCAGACGGGTTTTCTGACGGCGACGCTGTCGCTGGGCATCGCCATCGGCAGTGTGTTGTCCGGGTATGGCAGCCGCAACCGTATTGATCTGCGCTTGGTCCCCTATGGAGCCTTTGGGTTGTCGCTGATATCCATTCTTCTGGCGGTGCCGGCGTATCATTACGCGGCCACGCTGATTCTCATGTTTCTGCTCGGGGGCACGGCGGGATTCTTCGTGGTGCCCCTCGCCGCCATGTTACAACATCGTTGCCCCCAGAGCGTGCGGGGCGGTATGATAGCCGCACACAATTTTGTTACATTCTCGGGCATGACCGCGGCGGCGGGATTGTTCTTTCTGTTGCACAGCGTCATGGGCCTGGAGCCCGCTACGCTGTTCTTGCTGCCCGGAATCATGACTTTGGCCGTAGGCTTAGTATACTGGTATATTGTCCCTTATGCGCCTCGCTAAATTGACTACCAAATTGCTGGGATCGACCTCGTACAAGGTCCAGATCATCGGCGCCGATCGCGTTCCCGAAACCGGGGGAGCCATTCTTGCGGCGAACCATCTCTCGGTGTTGGACGCGTTCCTTCTTCAAGGCATGGCCCCCCGCCCCATACATTTCTTGATGTCGCAGGACGTTTACGATATGTGGACCGTCCGCCGGCTGGGGCGGCGTTTGAACATCATCCCCGTCACAGCCATCGACGGCGGTCCGGAACAGAAGCGGGCCTTTAGAGAAGCGGCTGACGTGTTGGAAGCGGGCGGCATCGTGGGGCTTCCCACCAGCGCCCGCTTGACCCGTGGCGGGAAGGAACTGGACTTTGACGCGGCGTTGAGCGGGGTGCGCGAGTTCGCCTCGGCGCCGGTGATTCCGGCTCATTTGGACCGGCTGATGGGTCCTGTCTACAACTTCACGCGAAGCCGGTTCCAGCGCCGCAAGCCCCCGTACCGTCCGTATCCGCTTATGGCCGCGTTCGGCTCGCCGCTATCCGATGACTGTACCCCTGCTCAAGTCCGCCGCTCCGTGCAGGAACTCGGAACCGAGGCGTACATGCAGCGGCCGTTGAAGCACATGATCTTGTCCCGCGCGTTTGTCCGCGCGGCCCGGCGCAGCCCATTTCAGTTCGCCATGGGGGACCAGCGGGTCTCCGGGTTGAAATATTACCAAGCGCTGGCGGGCAGCGTGGCCTTCGCGCGCAAACTCAAGGAACTGCTGGACGACCGTCCGAGGGTGGGCGTGCTCGTGCCGTCTTCCGTGGGCGGCGCACTCGCCAACCTTGCGCTGCACCTCATGGGCCGCGTCCCGATTAACCTCAATTATACGGCCTCTCCCGATTCCATTCGATCGTCGGCCACCCAGTGCGGTCTCAAACATGTGCTGACGTCGAGGGCCTTTCTCGAAAAGATGCCGATGGAGGTCCCCGGCGAGCCCATCTATTTGGAGGATGTGAGGGAGAGCGTCACGAAGGGCGACCGGCTCAAAGCCTTGGTGCTCGGGATGTTTTGTCCCGTGAGGAAACTCGAGCGCATCTTGGGCGGAAGCGGGGAACGCTCGCCGGAAGACGTGGCCGCTATCATCTTTTCGAGCGGAAGCACGGGCGAGCCGAAGGGGATCATCCTCAATCACTTCAACATCTCCCACAATATTGAATCGGCTTTGCACGTTCTGATTACGGACAAGGGCGACGGGATGATGGGCATCCTGCCGTTCTTCCACAGCTTCGGCTTCACGGATACGCTGTGGCTTCCGCTTACGCGCTATCTCGGGGTTGTGTATCATCCGAATCCGCTGGAGGCCAAGTTGGTGGGAGAGATGATTCATCACTACAACCCGAAGCTTTTCGTCGCCACGCCCACGTTTCTTCAGAACTACATCCGCCGCTGTCTCCCCGAGGAATTGGCCCGTCTCCGCTACGTCATCACAGGCGCCGAGAAGTTGCCGGAGCGTATCCGCACGGCGTTTCAGTCCAAATTCGGCCCGGATCCCCTGGAAGGCTACGGCACGACCGAATGCGCCCCCGTGGTCTCGGTGAATGCGCCGGACATGTATAGTCCCGGATTCTATTATCAAGGGACCAAACACGGCACGATCGGCCCGCCGGTTCCCGGGGTCAGCGTGAAGATCAAGGATCCCGACACCGGCGCCGAACTCGGCGAAGACGAGGCGGGCCTTCTGTTTGTGAAGGGTCCCAACATTATGCAGGGTTACCTGCACATGCCGGAACTGACAGATGAAGTGCTTCAGGATGGCTGGTACAACACCGGCGACATCGCCAAGCTCGACAAACACGGGTTCATCACCATTACCGACCGGCTATCCCGCTTCAGTAAGATTGCGGGCGAAATGGTGCCCCACCGCACGATTGAGGATAAGCTGCACGAGCTGCTGGAATTGACCGAGCAAACCTTGGCGGTGGTGGGGCTGCCACAGGACCAGAAAGGCGAGCGCCTCATCGTCCTTCACACGCTTGACGAAGAGCAGCTCGAGAAGTTGCTGGATAAACTCAACCATTGCGATTTGCCCAACCTCTGGACCCCGCGTCCGGGGAATTTCTACCGGGTCGAGGAACTGCCGGTGCTGGGCACGGGTAAACTGGATCTCAAGGGGCTGAAGGAATTGGCGAAGAGTCTCGACGTGGAGTCGTGAGTGAGCCGCGAGCAAATGGAACAAGCCCGAGGGGGCGGGTGGAACCCCCTCGGGCTTCTGATTATGGGTGAGGCGTGGAGCGGCGCGTTTACTCGAGAGGATCCGAGCCTACGCCTGCTGGGCCGCCGGCACTAGCGCGAATCACGCCCGACTCGTCCACGAAGAAGTGGCGGTGACCGGTGCGGCCCACGGTGATCGGCGTGGCGGTTGCGGTGTACTCGGGGTTCGCTCCGTCTGGGGTGGCTTCGAACTCATAGCCCTGCGTGCGGCCTGCTCCGCCCAGCACTTCGTCGATGAAGCCAGGTACTTCACCTTCCACGTCTGGAAGCGTGGTCGGATCATGCAATTCCGGCAGGGTGGCAAAGAGATTCACGCCGCCACT
>SKRY01000166.1 GCA_007118235.1 Candidatus Hydrogenedentota bacterium
CGGCGATAATCCCGGCGTTGGGGTTCATCCCCCATCCAACCCACTGGGCCTTCACATCGTCGTCATTGTAGAGATCGACCTTTTGGTTGAAGGCGTCCACTTCAATAACGCCGTTCTCGGCGATAATCTCAAGCGTGACATCCCCCCACGTGGGGAAGCTGTCGCAGCGGCTCCAGCTCGCAATATGGGAGATAACGAGCCCGCCTTCCATCTCCATATGCACGACGCCGATGTCATCCGTGCCGATGCCGGGGCGGAGCAGGTTGCCGTTCTCGCAGTAAACTTTCGTGAATTCCTTGCCTGTATACCAGCGCAATACATCGGCCACGTGCACGGTATGGTCCATGGTGGCGCCGCCGCCGCTCAGGGCCTCGTCGGCGAACCAGCCCCCGGGAAACTGGCCGTTGTTCGTGCACGACATGGCGAAGATCTTTCCGAGAGCGCCGCTATCGATCTGCTTTTTCACTTCCTTCAAGGCCGGCACATGACGGCAGGGATACGGGATACCCAGTCCAACGCCCGCCTTCTTGCATGCATCCACCATGGCTTGACAGTCTTCCACCGTGGGGGAAAGCGGTTTCTCGCAAAGGATCCAGAGGCCAGCTTCCGCCGCCTTCTCCACCATCTGCCGGTGCTTCATGTTTTCGGAGGTGATAATCACCCCATCAAGCCCCTGCTTCAGGAATTCGTCCATGTCCTTGATGAACGTCGTACCGTATTGCTGGGCCGCTTCCTGGCCCCGCTGTACATCATCATCCCAAACGGCGGTTAGTTCGGCATCGGGATCCGCAACCACGCAGCCCGCGTAGAAGTCGCCGTGTAAGTGAGCGAAGCTCATGATTCCTATCTTGGCCATTGCATCAATCTCCTTATGTCTCGCGCCTACAGGGTTACGGGCGCGCCGGTCTTGGCGGATTCCAGGGCGGCTTCGGCAATCCGGACAGCGCTCACGGCGTCTTCCGGCGTTACGCGGGGTTCACCTTTGCCGCTGAGCCATTTCGTGAAGTCCTCCCACTCCAACAGGTAAGGGCTTTTGTCCACGGGACTGCCAGGCACAATGACGCTAGGCGCATCGCCGCTGGCCGTTTTGCGCATGTGAGTCTCGACCGCCGTTTCCGCGCTGTCGAACTGCAAGACACCGCGGCTGCCGCAGATCTCCGCCTTCACGCGGAACCCCGAGGGATGGGCCCACGTGCCGATGACTTGGGCTATGACGCCGCTCTTCAAACGGAGGGTGACCATGGCGTAATCGATAACATCCGGTTGGGTTTCATGGACCGTTTGACAAAATACGCGCTCGACCTCGCCAAAGGCATAGCGAATCCAGTCGAGATCGTGGATGGAACAGTCAAAGACCACCCCGCCGCTCTGCGCCACATCGCGAAACCAGCCGCCCTCGCCTTGGGGCGCCATCCCGCCGCGATAGGTCTTCACGAATCCGGGCTTGCCCGCCTTGCCGGCTTCCACGAGCCCCTTGAGGGTTTCGAACTCATGAAAATACCGGACCACATGGCCGACAAAGAGCTTCACGCCCGCGCTCTTCGCGGCTTTCACGGCCTCCTCGCACTCCGCCGCCGTGCGGCCCAAGGGCTTTTCGCAGAAGATATGCTTCCCGTTTTCGGCGGCGGCCTTGATGAATTTGCCGTGCGTTGGGGTCGGCGTGTTGATTACGACAACTTCCACATCCGGCCGGCTCGTCAGACTCATGCCGTCCTCGAGCGCCTCGGCGCCGTAAGGCTTGGCCAAGCCATCCGCCTTCGAGCGGGATGTGTCGGCGCAGGCCACGATGCGGTGGCCGCATTCGGCCGCCAACTGGGCGTGCAGTTCGCCCATGACGCCACAACCGATGATTCCAATGTTCATGGTGGTGATTCCTCCTTGCGCAAGGCAGAGCCTTTCTGGCCCTCCCAGTTGCTGTAGTGGCATGGCTGGAAAACGCCCATGCCGCCCCTCACTTCTTGCGCCCCGTCATGCAGTCCACGCAACGCCGCCCGCGTGCACTGGTGACGGGGAGTATGCCAGATGAGTTTTCCCCTATTCGGCTAGAAAGACCAGCCCAAACGTTACAAGCTGGCGATGATCTGTAACCCCGTCAAGACTTGCCGCAGCATGGCGTCGCCGCTGTGGGGTTGAGGCGGTGCGAAATACTCCGCGATGAGCGGGTTGGTGTACCCGGCCTCGCGAAGAGATTGCATGACGGCGGGCCAATTCACATCGCCCTCCAACAACATGACGAACCCGGCGAGCGTGCCAACCTCCGTGCGGAAATCCTTGGCGTGGACCGCCTTGATGCGCCGGCCTAGGATGCGGATCCATTGCTCTGGATAGCCGAAGGCCAGCACATTGCCAATGTCGAAATACGCCCCAATGTACGCGCTGTCGCACTGGTCAATGAAGTCGCGAAACTCCGTGGGAGACAAGAGAAAACGGTTCCATACGTTTTCAATCGCGATGGCCACGCGTTGTCTCTCCGCCTCCGCCCGCAGATCTTGAAGCGACCCCAAGGAATGCTCGAGGACCATGTCGTACGGCGCGCTTTCCGTCACATTCCCCGGCACAACCAACAGCGACTCGATCTCCATCCAGTGCGCGATGCGCAACGCTTGCCGTGTGATCTCGCGCCCTTTTTCGCGGACGCCCTCGTCCGGCGCGGACAGGGGATACCGCCAATGCAAGCCGCAGCCCATGGAAGTCAAGGCGATCCCCAAGGCGTCGGCATGCTTCCGGATGGCCACGGCGTCTTTCTCCGTGATATCCAATGGAACCCGGCCCTCTTCCTCCACGCATACCTCGAACGCCTCATAGCCAAGCCGATGAGCTTGTGACATCGCCTCGGCGGTCGGCATGTCGGCCGGAAAGGCCCATTGGTTGATCCCAACTTTCATGAAGTGACTCCCTCCGCTGTTTATTTCCCCCATTCCCCTGTTTGAAACTCAAGGAGACGCCCCTATAATAGGGGCAAACCAAGCCAACGTCAACCATAGGAAGGCAGCTAACGAGAAACGCCACGGCCAACCGTAAGCTGGGTTCCCCTTTCACGGGCCATCCCGGGTTCAGGTTCCGGAAAGCGGCGCGCCTCTGTTCATGAGAAAGGAGACGTTTTCGCGTTGGGAAAACGTCTCCTTTTCTAACTTGTCAGTTGGTTACATAGCTCGGTTACCGGTTCACAGCCATGGTGACGATTTCCTCGACAGCTTCCGGATCGGCTTCGGGAACGCCAAGCCACAGGATGCCGCTGAACACCACCAACACCGCGGCGACGACAACAGCCGCCCTCATGCTTTGCCGGATGGTGCCTTCGGCGGAGAGCTTGCCGATGAGCATCGGGATCAACGTGGCCCCCAGAAGACCGATGGCGAAGATCCAGCCGAACACGCTGCCGGCCGTGCCCGCCTCAATCGCGGCGCTCTTGAAGAAGGTCACGCCGACAACCGTCGGGAAGATGGGTCCAAGCACCAGCCCCGTCAACACGGCGGCGACAACCCCCGCTTTCGGGGTTTCCGCCACGACCATCAGATAGATGACAATCGCGGCTGCAATGCCCAGTACGGGAATGATTGGGGCATGGTACACCACATCAAGGGCCGTAACCCACAGGAGGAACGCCGCGAGAATACGGCCGCCGATCAGGGCAATCCAGAAGCCGGAGAGCCCCTTGTTTGCCTGTTCATCCGTAAGCCCTTGATCCTTCAAGTACGTGCTTACAAAACCGGCCATGGATGCCTCTAGGCCGATGTAACAGAACAGAGAGAGCCCGCCAAAGATAACGGCGCCCGTGCCGAGAAGACCTAGCGAAGCCACCAGTTCGAAGTCACCCGCGGCTTCCGGAAAGTCGGCAAGAAAGACCAGAATAACGAGCGCGAACACAACCGCGCCGATAATGCTCACCGTCTTCTGGTAGCCGAGCTTGTCCGCGAACTTGCCGATGAAGATGGGCGTGAGGAAACCGCCAAGCCCAAAGAACGCGTTAATCAGGTTCTGGGCCAAGGCGGGATTCTCTCCATCAAACAGCACCGCTGGCCCCAACGTGTTGCCAATGGTGTTAACGCACATCGCGCCAATGCCCAGCAAAGCGCACGCCATGAGCGCTATTCCATAGGTCTTGGCGCCCGCCAGCAGCCACAGACACACCCCGCCGGCCACGAAGCCCACGAGGCCTATAGGCATGTACCCAATGGCGTCCTGTAGCGGTCCGATGATGAGCACCGCGATCAGGCTGGCGAACATGAGCGTCGAGATGAGCCGCCCATACTGCGCGTCATTCACTTGCAGGATATCGGCCAGCCGGAGCTTAACCGCTCCAAGCACGGCAAAGATGATACCCAACGAAAAGGCGCCGGCAAAGGATACAACTGGAGTAATGGCTTCCATGAAAGTTTCCTTTCGTGGCTCCCCCTAGGCGCAACACTCCCGCCTTGAAAGCCCCGATTATGGCGCTGGGTTAGCGGCGCACGGCCATTGCCACCACTTCAATGACCTCCTCGGGATCGGCCTCGGGCACTCCGAGCCAAAGGATGCCGCTGATTACAACCAACGCCACGGCCACCACGACAGCCGCCTTCATGCTCTGGCGGATGGTGCCCTCGGCCGAAAGCTTACCAATGAGCATGGGGAGAAGCGTGGCGCCAAGAAGACCCATGGCGAAGATCCAGCCAAACACGCTGCCGGCTGTACCCGCTTCGATTGCGGCGCTCTTGAAGAAGGTTACACCAACAACCGTCGGGAAAATCGGTCCCAGCACCAGCCCCGTCAACACGGCGGCCACAACCCCTGCTTTCGGGGTTGCCGCCACGACCATCAGATAGATGACAATCGCCGCCGCAATGCCCAAGGCCGGGATAATTGGAGCATGGTACACCACATCAAGGGCCGTAACCCACAGGAGGAACGCCGCGAGAACACGGCCGCCGATCAGAGCGATCCAGAAGCCGGAGAGCCCCTTGTTCGCCTGTTCGTCCGTAAGCCCGTGGTCTTTCAGATAGGTACTCACAAACCCCGCCATGGAGACCTCGAGGCCGATGTAGCAGAACAAGGACAATCCGCCCAATAGCACAGCGCCGGTGCCTAGCAGACCCAGCGAGGCCACCAGTTCGAAGTCGCCCGCCGCCTCCGGGAAGTCGGCAAGAAAGACAAGAACAACGAGCGCGAACACAACCGCGCCAATAATGCTCACGGTCTTCTGATAGCCGAGCTTGTCCGCGAACTTGCCGATGAAGATGGGCGTGAGAAAGCCGCCTATCCCAAAGAACACGTTGAGCAGGTTCTGGGCCAAGGCGGGATTCTCCCCATCAAACAAGACGGTTGGTCCAAGCGTGTTGCCGATGGTGTTGACACACATGGCCCCAACGCCAAGCAGCGCGCAGGCCACAAGCGCCAGACCGTAGCTCTTCACGCCCGCCAGGATCCACAGGCATACCCCGCCGGCCACGAATCCCACGATACCGATCGGCATATAACCGAGCATGTCCTGTAGCGGCCCAATGATTAGGACGGCGATCATGCTCGCGAACATGAGCGTCGAGATGAGCCGCCCGTACTGGGCGTCGTCGACTTGCAGGATCTCGGCCAGGCGGAGCTTTACAGCCCCGAGCACGGCGAAGATGATACCCAACGCGAACACGCCTGCAAACGACACGATTGGTGTTACAGCTTCCATTGATACTTCCCCCTCTTGTTCGATGGGACGTCAACACACGCCCCCTGCCCGCCGCCGGTCACCGCAAGGCGTTGCCCTGACGCATGGAGCACAGTCCACCCATCACCCGGTATAAACCCCGCTTGTAACCGGTACGGCACACACAACCCTTTACAATTCCGCCGAAGCGCATCCCGCGAACGGGAACGTCCCGTTCGCACCCTCACCGACTGGGTGACGGGCAAAGCGGATACCCCCGGCATGTTCACATCGGGGCATACCCTACCCTCTTTCCAGGGCTGTGTCAAGAACTTTGGATTGGTTTCAAAAGAGTTGTACCGCGCAGACGGGAAGTTGGGCGTTTTCCTTCAGTTCTGGAATTTGACTCCAGATTATTGGAATCCTCGCGAGACCGGCCGCGACCTAAACTGGACACCAAATACGCCGCTCGTTCTTGACGTGATTTCCAGCTCTTCGGTTCCGCAAGCCGCGCTAGTAGGCCTCGGCCATGCGCTTGTGTACAATGAAGATCCATCGTGCCCCGTGCGCGTGGCGCGAATGGCGCATCGGCCGCCTCCGTTCCGGTTGACTCTTGCGCCGCAATCCCGGCGCGCGCCGTTGCATCACGGCCTCTGCGCCGATACCATTGCCTTGCGTAAACCTTTGCGAAATGCCGCCGATAGAGTGGAGATGGATACACGGTCCGATGCGAATTCTTTTTCTAACCCCCCGCTTCCCCCTGCCCGCCGTTAAGGGAGACAAACTGAGGGCCTGGCAATTCATTCGTCTCCTGAGCGAGGTCCATGAGGTCGTGTTGCTCAGCTATGTCGCCTCCGAGGAAGAACGCGCCCAGTTACACGAGGTGGCCGCGTTTTGTGAACTCGAGACGATTCCCTTTCGCAAACCCGCGCGCACAGCCGGGATGTTTCGCGCCATGGCGATGCGCCGGCCGTTTCAAGCGGCGCTCTATGAATCATCGGCGATGCGGGAAGCCGTCCGCAAATGGCTGCCCCGGGTTGATGCGATTCACTGTAACACGCTACGAATCGCCGGCAACGTTCCCACGCCGTGTCCCGTGCCGCTGGTTGTGGATTTCATAGACGCCCTGTCCCAGACCTACCGCGGGGCGGGCGAAACCATGTCCCTTCCCATAAGCGCCGCTGTTGCGGGCGAGGCCAAACGCTTGCGGATCTGGGAGCAAGAATTGGCGCGGCGGGCGTCGTATTCGCTGGCGGTAAGCGCTCACGACGCGGCCTCGCTGGGACCGGAAGTGCGTGTCATTCGCCACTGCGTGGATGTGGACAGCTTCATCCCGCCAGGCCCAGAGGCGCCGCCGCGAATGGATGTTGTGTTCACCGGCAATTTGGGGTACAGACCAAACGCCGAGGCCGCCTGGCGCCTGGCGCGGGAGATTTTCCCCGCTGTGCGCCAACATGTTCCGGACGCGCGGCTCCGTATCGCCGGCGCGGATCCGCGTGGCCTGGCTCGCGAGCTGGCCTCGGAGCGAATCACCGTGACGGGCTTCGTGCCGGACATCGTGGCGGAGTTACAGCGAGCCGCCGTGGCGGTGGCCCCGGTGAACGCGGGAGGCGGTGTGAAAACGAAAGTGTTGGAGGCCATGGCGTGTGGGGCGGCGGTGGTGGCCACACCCGAAGCGAACCGGGGTATTGAGGCGCTTCCCGAAGAGGAAATCCTTCTGGGCGAAAATACGCAAGACTTCGCGCGCCGCGTGGCCGAAGTGCTTCAGGATACGGAGCGGGCCGAGGCGCTGGGCCGGGCTGGGCGGGAGTTAGTGGTGCGAAGATTCTCGTGGCGCCAAGTGGGTAAGGAACTCTTGGCCCTCTACGAGGAACTGGACTCCGCGCAAGGCGCTCGCCCGCGGGTTTGCTCAACTGAGTGCGAGGAGGCGTAGTGCGGGCGGAGAATAATCCCGAAGTCAGCGTGGTTATTCCCACGCACAATCGCGCGCCCATACTGCGGGAATGCCTGGATAGCGTGCTTGCGCAATCCTTCGAGTCTTATGAGGTGGTTGTCGTCAACGATGCATCCACCGATGCGACCCGCCAAATACTGAAGAGATATCAGCAGACTCATGGCGGGCGCATACAGGTTGCTCGTGGAAGTTATGGGGCCCCTGGGCTCACCCGCAATGCCGGGGCGGCCCGCGCCTCGGGGCGATACCTGTTATTCACGGATGACGACTGCCGCGCACCAAGACAGTGGATTGAATCCATGCTGCAGACCCTTCGCCAAACCGGGGCGGACGCCCTGTGTGGCGGCTTTGAGGCGCACCGTCTGAAGACGCCAGCGGAGCGTTACCAATACTGGCGCATGAGAGCGCTCTTTCGCGACACGCCCAAATGGGTCCGCGCCGCGCCGGTTATAAACTTCTTGGTCCCCGCCCGGATATTCAACGAGGCCGGCGGGTTTCCGCCGTATCCCTGGGAATCGCTTGAGGATTGGGCGTTTTGCTTTCGCTTGAACGAAGCGGGGTATCGAATTTTCTATGACCCGGCGGTGAAGGTCACGCACCGTTACAAGCCCACATGGCGGCCTGTATACCGGGCGCTCAGAGACACCGCCCGCCGCGGCCCGGATCTATGCCAGACTCGCATGAGCCGCGCCGCCATGGGCGCAAAGGCCGTCGTCAAGTACGCAAGCGCGCCCTTGTGGATTCCGTGGGTTTTTCCGTGGGATCTTTACGGGCGCGCAGTGTATGCGGAGCATATCTTTTTCTGGAGCCGCATGCGCGCCCTGTTCATGAAACGCGCGCCGCGGCAACGATGACAATAGCGCGCCATCAGGTATAATGCCAACGCATAAGAGGTTCTTCCTAACAAGGACGAGGACCGCTGCTTTCTGGGAACAGGGACACAAAATCCACGGGTGACGCCTATGATACGCTTCGACTGTCCACATTGCGCGTACCGTTTTGAAGTAGACGACCACCTAGCCGGTCATAATGGGTGGTGCGCGAACTGCAAGAACGTGATCTCGGTGCCGGCGGCGGACGGAACGCCATCCTTCGAAGACCTGCCGGATGACGAGAAACTGGCCGCGCTGCGCCGTGTTCTCCGGACGGCGGTTCGCCGCTTGGAAAAGGCCGAAGCACGCGTGCGGCGTCTGGATCGGCGCCTCAAGGAAGCCGCGGCGCAAGCCGCTGACCGAACCAGCGAAACCCCGCGCGAACTCGAAGCCACTCGCAAGCGTCTGGATGAAGCGGAAGCCGAGATCCAAAGGTTGAACGCTGAGTTGGCGTCGGATCAGCCTGGAAGGGATTTTGACAATGCGGCGTTTGAAGCCCTCGAAGCCGAGACGGCGCGTCTGGAGCAAGCGCTAGACGATGAACGGGCCGCCCGGCAAGACGCCGAGGAAGCGTTGAACAGCGCCAACAAGCAACTCCGGGATAACGAGGCGTGGCAGTCGCGTCATACCGTCCTACAAGCTGAGTATCAAGAGATTGCCGGGGAATTGGAGGCTGCGCGGGAACGCCTGGAAACCGAGCGCATCCGGCATGGCGAAAGCACGGCGGCCCTGAACGAGGCCCGGCAGACCATTGAGCAGTTGCGCCGCAAACTAAACGGGGTCCAGGGGGAGCTGGCGTCGGAAAAGCAACGAAGCCAAGAACAGCAAGACGCCGCGGCGCGCCTGGAATCCCAACTGGAGGAGCAAGCCGGACGCATTCAGTCGCTTGAGGCGGAAAACCAGCGCCTCGCCGCACTGTCCGAGGGGGCGGACCATCATCTCCATGAGGTATGGCGGAAGAAGGAGCAAGAGATTGCGGAGTTGCGCGAGGCCCTGGAAACGGCCCGTGAGGAGCGAGACAATGCGCTGCACCTCCTCGACGGCTTGGATGGAAAACTGGAGCGGCTTCAGGAGGCGTTGGAGGCGGCCGATTCCGCCCGGCGCACGCGGGACGCGAATGCTGAAGACGGCTCTTCCGGCAATACCTCCGCGAGCGCGGACAACGACGCCGGAGAAGGCGAAACGGAGACGGGTGCGCTCTTTCCAGAGGTTGTGGATCAACGTCAAGACCCCGCGCCGCGCGAACTCTTGGAGTCCTTGCTGCGTTTCATGCAGTCCGGCTAAGACTGCGGTCCAACCGCGGATTCGCGGGCAGCGCCTTGGCTCCACCAGCGCGGCATTGTTGGAAATCACGGGGATAGGCCGCGTCCCTTGGAAAACCATCTCTCGGCCACAAAAGGATAGGTGAGGTATGCGGAAGCTTATCTTAAGTTGCACGTGTGGGCAGCGAATGCAGGTGCCACGTTCAGCCATCGGCCGCACCGGCTTGTGCCCTAGCTGTGGCGCGGCGGTGCCCATTACATCTGAAAATACCACACAGGCATCCGTCAGGGGAGCGGGTCCCGATAGCGCTCCACCGCGTGGAAGCGCGGTCGGCGGCGCGTGGACCGGAACCCGGAGAAGCCCAACCGAGGAGGCCAAACGCAAGTTCGGCGAGGCGGTCGATCTATATTACCGGCGTCACTACGCGGAGGCCTTGGCCATTTTCAATGAGCTTGCCCGCCAGTTTCCCGGCAACTCCGAGATCGAACGCGGCCGCGACCAATGTCTCGCGGCCCTGCGTGGCGGGGGCGGAAACGAAGGACTTCCCGCGCACGACGGATACCGTTTGCCGGGCGGCGGGACGGAGGAGACCAGCGGCCAACTCGATGAAACCGCGGTGCGGCGGATTGTCCTTGACAAACTGCTCCATGGCGCCAGCGATGCCGTCCAATTGCAAGCCGCCGAACTGGCAAGCAAGCTTCTTGGTCTGTTTGAAAATGGCGCCCATCGGCCGCCCGCGGAAACGGCGGGCTCCGATGGATCACACGCATATGCCTCTGCCGCGTTCAGGAAGACCGAAGACGGGTTCATATCCTACCCCCGCAGCATTCACAAACCGTGATTTCATGAACGCCAGCTCAGGGAACCTCCCTCGCCCCATCTAGAATCAATGGGGTTGAGGGGGTTGGCGTTCTTCGCTGACTGCTCGCGCTGGACGGCCTCACAACCGCCATTCCGGATTGATCTGGTGGATGTGGTGTTCCGGCCCCGCTTGCTCGGGCGGCTCTTCG
Organism: Candidatus Hydrogenedentota bacterium; assembly: GCA_007118235.1. Classification (GTDB taxonomy): domain Bacteria; phylum Hydrogenedentota; class Hydrogenedentia; order Hydrogenedentales; family SLHB01; genus SKRY01. The sequence goes on from SKRY01000166.1 coordinate 10,714, forward strand.
AGGGGGAGGTCCGGCGCGCCATGGATGCGTATCCACGTGTCTTGGATGCCTTCTTCCGGATCCACGAAGATTGGGAATACATCATGGGCGTATATGGGGCTCGTCAACGCAAGAACCTCCAGGGGGCCAAACCCTTGCTCTTGAGGGACATCCACAATCCGGACTTGATATCTGGCGTATTGTTCCGGCATTTGCGTGAAACGGGTTAGCCAGTTGTTCTCCTCGATAATCTTGGATATTATGGGGCGGCCATCCAGAAGCACTTGCAGTTTCTTGCCCCGGGCGCCGCTGACAAGCACCTCGAAGTCCGTGGGGACGCCCAGCGGAATAATCCCCCCTATCGTGACATCCACCTGTCCGGTCTGCCCGCCATCGGCGTGGAAACGCACGATGGGGCCATCGGGATCACGGCTTACATAAGTGCGCCCCATGCGGATGCCATCCAGTATGCCTTGGACGGACAATTCCTCGGCATACACATGGGTGACCGGTTCGCCCAGGGGAATGTGAGGGCCTCCGGACATGCTTCCTCCGATGACGCCCGCCCGGAGTCCGCGCCGCAACTCGTGATTGTAGAAGATCGCGGCCTGTCCATTGGCCGACAACCCGCCCGTGGCGGCGGCTTGGGCCACGGAATGCAGGAGCTGACCCGTGTCGCCATGTTCCCGCTCCCGGCTCTCCGCGTGGAGATGCTCCAAGGACAGCGGCGGCACGCCCCGCCAATCCCTGAGCCACACCTGGACGGCGTTGGCGAAGTTGAGCCCCCACTGCCAGGGGGCGGCGGGAAACGTTGGATGCGCGATGACGAACGCCCCGCCCTGCACTTGCACCAGACGCGCAAGGGCCTGAGCCTCGGGCCGGCTATTCGTTAGGTGGGGAAACGTACGGGGACCGTAGATCAACGCGACCCCCTGATCGTCCGTCCCCCATTCCATGGCGGGAATCAAGATTACATCGTCCGAGTGGTAGCCCGGATCCTCAATGCTCTCCATGGTGTTGCGATCGGTTATGGCCAGAAAATCGAGTCCCCGGCGCTCAGCCCGCGCAATGAGTTCACTCACGGATTCCCGTCCGCCGCCGTATTCGGAGCGCGCATGCAGCTCGCCCTTGTACCATCCGGCATCGGAGGATAGCGTCTGATTCTCCCACTCGAGTCTGGGTTCGCCCGGTATGCTCGATGGGTCTTCCCGGTCCATGCCCAGCGCGCTTTCCACCCTGTCCAATACCAGGTTCATATTCTGGTCGAAAGCCCAGAGGGGCGTGCCCCCATCGGATCCTTCCAGCAACTCCACATCGATTCGCGTGTTCGCGCCTTCTTCAACGGTAACCTCCTCCACATGCGAAAGGATGGGAACCTCGTCGGAGTACACATAGATGTAGGCCGTGTATGAGCCCACGGGGAAGCCGTCCGAGAGCGTTCCCTCCGGCGCCTCGCGGTAGAACCGGTTATCCTCGGCGTCGTCCAGCCGAACCCGGCTTGGGAGTTCCCGCCCAAACACGTTGCGCACCGTCACATCCACCGTTCCGCTTGGGGTCCCCTCCGGAACATCCGGCTCCCGCTCCGTAATTGGGATATGACGGTCGTCATCGATCGTGGCGGGCACAAGGGATTCGGTCTCGGCATCATGGATTGCTTGCCGGACCTCCGCGTCAGGGGCCGCCGCTCCCCGTTCCGCCGGAGACGTGGCGCAGCCCACACCGAGGACTATGTACGCCACGGCGAGTATCTGAATCAGTGTGGGAGTTCTCTGAACCACCCCCCTTAAACAAATAACTTGATAGTTATCACACATAGGTTGTAAACTCCCAATTAGCCATCAAGCGCACGCCACCGCCTCGCATGGCGTGCGGGCCTGAAGAGCGGATGGCGCATCCATGCACGGTTCAAGCTTCTTTCGGAAAGGAACATCATGTTAGACAACATCGACATCACCAGCAGCGTGGCGGTATACGTTCAGATCGAGAACCATGTCCAATTCGCCATATCCGCCGGGCGCCTCAAGCCGGGCGATCAGCTTCCCTCGGTGAGGGAACTCTCCGAACGCTTGGGCGTCAACCCCAACACCGTGGCCAAGGCCTACCGTGACTTGGAAGTCATGGGGCTGCTCTTCACCCGGCGCGGCATGGGCGTCTTCATCAACAAAGGCGTTGAGCAAAAGTGCCGTGAAGAGTGCCGCCGCCGCATTATTGAACGCTTGCACGAGGTTGTCGCCGAAGCCAAGGCCGCCGGCATGTCCCGCGACGAGGTGGTCAAGATCGTCGACAAGTGCATCGAAACCGGCGCCGACCCCTACAGCGATGTGCCCACCAGCATACTCGATATGGCAAAGAAGAAACGTTGACGATCATACTTCAGGGAGCACACCGTCCTCAACACGCGCATTGATCTCGATCGCAGCGCAAAATCCTCGTCAACGCGGAGAACATAGTCCTTTTCCGAGTTTCTAACGGACGCGGACGCGCCACGGCTGACATCTAACGCGGGACGCTTCGGCGCGCGACAGGCCTTGCGAGGGATGCCGCCGGGCTGGAAGGAGCGTGTTCCGGCCCGTGGCGCATGGGGAAACACTTGACATTCGAGGGCAATTTGCCGTACGCTTGTACCGAGGTGCTTGGGTTGGGCGCCGGCGTTATCTGACTGCGGCGGTCGTTTCCGTTCGTGGCAGAAGCCGGCACGGAATTCCTCAAATGCGGGTGTTTACTCATGGAGACGACAGAGAGATCCGAAAAGGCCATCCCCCCAACGCTTGAGATTAGGACGGGGGGGGAAACCCCGGAAGCGCGAGTGGATCCGGTTCGCCAGGGGCGGCGCGGTGTGTATCAAGAGAATAGCGGCAGCCATCTGTCCCACGGCGCCAAGGTGAAGCGCGGCCAGATCAATGCCGTGACTCAGGGACGTTACGGCACGGGACCCGCGCCGTACGGGTACCGGCGGGGCGGGCCGGGCGAAAAGCCCCTGGTGGTCGACGATCGTGAAGCGGAGGTGGTTCGCGCGATCTTTCGCGAATATGTCAATTCGCGCAGCACGGGCAAAGTGGTGAAGTACCTTCAGTCCCGGGGCATCACGACGCGCAAGGGCAAGCCGTGGTCGCGCCAGGCGGTGTCCATCATCTTGTCGAACCGGACCTACCGCGGGCGGGTCACGTACGCGAACGTCGAGGCGGAGGGGCAACACAATCCCATCATCGACGCATCACTTTTCTATAAGGCCAACGCAATTCGCGAACGCAAACAGCGGAACCGGTAGCCAGATTATGCGGACAGATTGCACTCCGCCGGGCCTTGAGAATAGGCGGCGGGTAGCAGTCATGCGGCAAGGGGAGACAGTGGACTCATGAAAGGCGTGGTTTTGGCGGGCGGTTTGGGGACGCGGCTGGCGCCTCTGACGCGGGTGACCAACAAGCATTTGCTTCCCGTGTACAACAAGCCGATGATCTTCTACCCCATTCAGACCTTGGTGGATGC
>SKRY01000018.1 GCA_007118235.1 Candidatus Hydrogenedentota bacterium
AGTCGCCAACAGCGAGCGGACATTCCCCGAGAAGTGGCTGACAAAAAACCGCATCGACGTAACCGACGAGTTCATCCGTTACGCGCAGCCTCTCGTGGGCGAGGATTGGCCCAGCGTTCCGCTGGTGAGCGGCCGCCAGCGCTTCACGCGTTTCAAGCCCCTCTTCGCGGAGAAGAAACTCCCGGCGTATGAATTGCAAGCGCTTCGGAAATGAATAGCCGGGACGCCCTCCCTTGAATAAGGGAGCATTTCTGGAATGGATACGACAAAAGCTTTAGACTCGGCGCGCCGGTTCGCTCAGCTGGTGACGGAGCGCTTGGATGTCGAGGAAGTGTTTCTTTTCGGTTCGTGTGTTACGGGGCGGGCTACCGAGGATTCGGATATTGACCTCGCCGTCATCGTGCGTGAAATTGAAGGCGACATCCTTGAAGCGAAGACCCAGCTTTTCCGTTGGCGTCACGAAATCGACGTGCGGTTGGAGCCGCTATTGCTGGAATCCATTCGGGATCCCAGCGGATTTCTTGAGCACATCCGGGCTTCGGGCATTGATCTCTATCCAGAGGACAGGACCGGCGCGCTTGTGAAGCCGGGCGGTCCGCGGTGAAGCGGCGGGATGCATAACATTACCATCGAAACCAGCACAAAGGGAGATAGACCATGAGCAAAGAGATGGACATCGGACTGGTCGGACTCGCCGTGATGGGCGAGAACCTGGTCCTGAACATGGAGAGCAAGGGATTCAGCGTGGCGGTCTTCAACCGCACCGTGTCGAAGGTGGATGACTTCGTGAACGGCCGCGGAAAGGGCAAGAACATTGTGGGGTGCCAAAGTGTGGAGGAACTCTGCAATAGCCTCAAACGCCCCCGCAAGATCATGATCATGGTGAAGGCCGGCAAGCCGGTGGACGCGTTCATTGAGCAGGTCCTGCCTTACCTCGAGCCCGGCGACATTCTTATCGACGGCGGCAACAGCCATTTCCCGGACAGCATCCGCCGGACGGAATACCTCGAGGGGAAGGGGCTGCGCTTCATCGGCACCGGCGTGTCCGGCGGCGAGGAAGGCGCGCTCAAGGGCCCGTCCATCATGCCAGGCGGCTCCCCGGATGCATGGGAACACCTCAAGCCCATCTTCCAGGGCATTGCGGCTCGCACCAGCGATGGCGAGCCCTGCTGCGACTGGGTGGGCGAAGGCGGAGCGGGCCACTTCGTGAAGATGGTCCACAACGGCATCGAATACGGTGACATGCAGCTCATCTGCGAGGTCTATCAGCTCATGAAGGACGGCCTCGGAATGAGCAACGAGGAGATGTTCGGGGTCTTCGACGAGTGGAACAAGAGCGAACTCGACTCCTATCTCATTGAAATCACGCGGGACATCCTTGGGTACAAGGACGAAGACGGCAATCACGTTGTGGACCTCATCCTTGATACCGCTGGCCAGAAGGGCACGGGCAAATGGACCGGGATTGAGGCGCTCAATCTGGGGCAGCCCCTGACGCTCATCGGCGAGGCGGTCTTCGCCCGGTGCCTGTCCTCCCTGAAGGACGAGCGTGTGGCGGCGTCCAAGGTGCTCGAGGGCCCGGTGACGGCGTTCGATGGCGACAAGAAGGCTTTCATCGACGACATGCGTCAAGCGCTGTACGCTTCGAAGATCGTGAGCTACGCCCAAGGCTATCAGCTCATGCGCGAAGCCGCCAAGGAGTACGGCTGGCACCTGAATTACGGCGGCATCGCCCTCATGTGGAGGGGCGGCTGCATCATCCGGTCGGTGTTCCTGGGCAAGATTCGCGACGCCTTCGATAAGAACCCCGATTTGACGAATCTTCTGCTGGATCCGTTTTTCAAGGACGCCGTCGTGAATGGGCAAGCCGCCTGGCGCCGGGTGGTGGCGCAGGCCGCCAATATGGGCGTTCCGGTTCCCGCCATGTCGAGCGCCCTGGCGTACTTCGATGGCTACCGCACCGAGCGCTTGCCCGCCAACCTGTTGCAGGCGCAGCGGGATTACTTCGGCGCCCACACCTACGAGCGGGTCGACAAGCCGCGCGGTGAGTTCTTCCACACCAACTGGACGGGCCGCGGCGGCTCCACATCGGCGTCCACCTACAACGTGTAAGCGGGTGGTTGCCGAAAGGGCTTGAGATGCCTGAAGTACACCCCGGATGGACATGGCCGGAACCCCGGTCTGCGGCGCGCCCGCGGGCCAACGGGCGGGCGCCGCGTTCATCCGGGGTTTCTCGTGGTTCGTACAGGGTGTTTGCCTGGAGGAGGCTGCCATGACAGAACATTGGTCCAACTATCTCCGCGCGGGTATCGTGCATTTCATGGCCTTTCCCGAGTGCATGGACGGAGAAGGTCCAGTCGCCGAGACCGTGGAGCGCATTGTTCAAGACGATTTCTTTGAGGTGATCGAGATCACCCAAGTCAAGGACGACAACACGCGTGAGACCCTGCGCAACGTGTTCGAACAAAGTGGCGTCACGGCCTGCTTTGGCGCGCAACCCTATCTCTTGAAAGGCGGCTACGACCTCAACCACGCCGAACTGGAAACGCGGGGCAAGGCGGTGGCCGACGTGAAGCGGGGCATTGACCAAGCCGCCTTCATGGGTTGTTCCGCTGTGTCGGTGGTGAGCGGCCCCGTCACGGATGACCAAGCCGCGGCGCGTGAACGGCTCGCCGAGGCGCTCACGGAACTGGCGGCGTACGCGCAGGTCAAGGGGCTCACCCTGTCCCTGGAGACATTCGATCAAGTAACCTACGCCAAGAACCGCCTTGTTGGACCCACCGAGGACGCCGTGGCCGTCTCCGAAATGGTGCGGCAGGAACAACCGTCCTTCGGGCTGCTCCTTGACCTTAGCCATCTACCGCTTCTCGGGGAAACGCCGGAACATGCTCTCCACACTGTCGGCGAGCATCTGGTCCATGCGCACATTGGCAATTGCGCCATGGACGACCCCGAACATCCCGCCTTTGGAGACACGCACCCCCGCTTTGGCATGGAAGGCACGCGCATCGGTGTAGAGGAACTCGCTGTGTTTCTGCGGCAGCTCCTTGAGACGAACTATCTGTCGAAGGGAAAGCGGGGGATCGTAAGCTTCGAGGTGAAACCGATGGCTGGCGAATCCAGCGAGGCCGTCATCGTGGGATGCAAGCGCGCTTTGAACGAAGCTTGGCGGCTAGTGTGAATGCGCGGGCATGAGAAGTCCCCCGTGTCTGGTATAATCTTGCGCGTGCTTGAGGGAGAATCAACAAGCTTCCGTTCATGGTCCAAGAACGCGCCGGGGCGGGGGAAAGGGTGTATCGAGCGCGTGTTATTTTTGTAGTTAAGAAATTTCCCGGAACAATTGCTCAATAGGGGGTGGATTCAATGTTTAATTTACAGAAGATTGTTGCGTATGCGGTGAAGCATGGCGCATCGGATGTTCATTTCACCGTGGGAAGCCCCCCCGCCATGCGGATCGATGGCAAGATCCACTTCGTGGGAGAAGAGGTGCTCGGCCAGAAAGACACCGAGCGCTTTCTCGACGAACTCATGACCGAAAGGCAGCGGAAGCGATTCGATGAAACGGGGGACTACGATCTCGCCTACAGCATCGCCGGCCTGGGACGGTTTCGTGTAAACGTTTTGCGGCAACGGGGAAGTGTTGGGATCGTGATGCGGTACGTGAAGGCGAAGATTCCCAGCTTTGACGAGCTGAATCTCCCCGTGCGCGCCATGGAAAAGATAGCTGCGATGCCGCGTGGTTTGGTGCTGATCACAGGGACCACGGGCAGCGGTAAATCAACAACGCTGGCCGCCCTTGTAGACAAGATCAACGCGGAAAACCGGTGTCACATCGTAACGCTTGAAGACCCGATAGAATATTTGCACACCAACAAGAAGAGCATCATCACCCAGCGGGAAGTGTCGATTGACACCCAGAACTTCATAACGGCCTTGCGCGCCGTCATGCGCGAGGATCCCGATGTGATTCTGGTGGGCGAGATGCGTGACGCCGAGACCTTCCAGGCCGCGATTAGCGCGGCCGAAACGGGCCACTTGGTGTTCAGCACGC
>SKRY01000176.1 GCA_007118235.1 Candidatus Hydrogenedentota bacterium
ATCGCCGGTGGGTTGCTGGACCCGGTAGAGCGCCGCGCCGCCGTCGCCGGGCTCGTGGAAGCCCAGAGTCTCGACCAGGGCGTCCTCCTCCGGTTCGGGCCAGTCTTGCATGGATTCGATGGTGGCCGCGCGAAGGAGCCGCGCGTCATCAGGACCGGTGAGTGTGGGCTGCGCCCCGGCATCCCATGCGGCGCCCATGAGCGCTAACACGAACACGCCCAACACAAGAAGCGTCATCCTCCAACGCGCCAGGTTTGCCTTGCGAGTAAGGCTGGTTGCGATGTGGCATGGATGGGGTGTGTTTGCGGGGTGGGTCTGCATAATGTGTATTACTCCATTTGGCTCGTTTCGCTGTGTCCCCGTGCTGAAGGCGCGAGGATTCTGAACTCCGGATAAGCGTCCCATGCTAAACCAGCATCCGCGCTTGAATCAAACGGATTGACAGACGAGTAACCCCTGGTTCGCCGAAAGTGCAAAGCAATCCCGCGCGTGGGCAAGAGCGTGGATCGGCTCAGGACATGTGTGTGGAGACGTGGGTTGGGACGCCCCGGCGGCTACGCGTGCGGGGTGTTGGAATCGCGGGGTTCGCTGGCCGCCAAGCGCCGGATGCGCCATTCCATGAGGGTTACGCCAGCCGCGAAGACAACGACCGCCAAGAGGAACACGGGCCAGGGGAGGCCGTGCTCCTCGATGTGGCCATCCTCCACGTAGGCCCGCAAGAAGGCAGGGAGATGACCCGTCATGGCGAGGACCGCGGCGGCGTTGACGCAGAAATGCGCCACGACGCCGGTGAGGAGGGAACGGTTTCGCCAGACGAGATAGCCCAGTAGGATGCCGCTCAATGTGGTGAGCAACAGACGGTGGACGCTGAGATGGAACAACCCGAAGAGGACGCCCGTGACGATGACGGCCGTCCACGGCGGCATGATCCGGCGCAGACCAGAGAGCAAGGCGCCCCGGTGCAGGACCTCCTCGCAGATGGCGGGCGAGAGGGCGATGATGAACAGGAGCGCCCAGACGCCCACGCCTGTCTCCTCGGTGAGGAAGAGGCTCCGCATGTATTGTCCCAATTCCTCGGGTAGCGGGAAGAGTTGTTCGTGCCATACGCCGATTTGGATGATGATTACGATCCAGGCGGCCGTGATCAGTAAGCTGATGCCGAGATCTCCGGGACGCGGCAAGTGCAGCAGCAACGCTTGCTTGAGGTCCACGCGGACATACCAAAGGAAGAACGCCACGGGCAGCAATATGAGGATCCACTGCGTGATAAGGATCCCGGTGAAGATGTTTCTGGCTTGGACGTACGTCCCGGCGTAAAACAGGAGAATGACGGCTAGCCCGTACAGGGAAAGCGCGAACCCCGGCGTGGGCGCTGACTCGGGCGTGAGATTCGAGCGGCGCAGGGTTAGCGGAATTCCCCGTTGCTGCGACAGGACCACGTCCTCCCGCTGGAAGATCCAAGCCGCCAGCACGAGGCTAAGGAGGGCGTAGACCCCCGTGCTGAAGAACACCGCGAACATGGCGTCGCCCGCCACGGGTTCGGTCATGAGGGTTTTGAACAACAGGGCGACGTTGGCGATGGGCAGGAACTGAGTCGCGGGAGACAGGGTGACGCCGGGCAGGGCCACCAGCGCGGGGGGCAACGTGATCAGCACGAAGAAAGGCGTGACGAAGTTCTGCGCTTCCCGGAAGCTGCGCGCGAACACGGCCACGGACATCATCAGCGCCGAGATGAAGAACGCCAGTGGAATCAGGGCGGCTAGGATGATGAGACCCGTAACTGGCGAAAGGTGAATCTCGGCCCCGCCGAGTTCCTCGTCAAGCTGGCCTATTTGGATCCAGAAGGTGGCCAGCATACTGGCGAGGTTCATCAAGCCGGTGAGCAACGAGATGCAAAATACGGTGAGGAATTTTCCCGCCACGATTTCGAGCTTCGATGTGGGCGTGGAAAGCAAGGTCTCGAAGGTGCCACGCTCCTTTTCGCCCGCGGTCAGATCCACGGCCGGGTAGAAGGCTCCCACACCCAGCATGAGCACCATGATGACAGGGAGCACCATGCCCAGGATGGCGCCGCCCGTCTTGGCGGCGGGCGCGGCGTTCTCCTGTTCGATGTCCAGCGGCCGCACGTACGCCGGATCCAGCCCCGCTTCCCGCACCCGTGTCTCCAGGAATTCGTCGTGCTTGTCGTCCAGCGCCTCCTGTACGCGGGTGGCGGCCTGGGTGCTTTCGTGCTCCATGGCGTCGTACAGGATGGTGATGTCCGCGGTCCGGCCAGCCTCAAGCGTGGCAGCGGCGTTTTCCCCCAGCCGGACGACGGCATGCACGCGTCCGCGGAGGAGATCCTCCTCGGGATTGGCCGAGGGCTCAATCTCCAACCGGGGCACGGCCTCCAACCAGCTCCGCAGCAGTCCCTCGTCGCCCTCGAGCGCGATCTTGGAAGGAGCGCGCTCAATGCGTTCGTGCTGGATGATCATTACTTGGGAGAACACAAGGAACAGAATGGGATACAGGAGAACCGGTACGGCGATCATCGCAATCAGGGTGCGCCGGTCCCGAAGCATGTCCAGGAGTTCCTTGGCGAATATCGTGAAAACGAGCGCGAATCTCATGAAGTGTGCAGCCCGGCCTCGCCGTGACCGCCTTCCGCCGCGGTGACGGGTTGCGCCTCGACCATGGCGAGGAACGCGTCCTGGAGGTTGTCGGTGTGCGTACGGGCGTATAGGTTGGCCGGGGTGTCCATGGCGTGAATGCGGCCTTCATGTATCAGGCCAATCCGATCGCAGAGAAGCTCCGCTTCCGTCATGTAGTGCGTCGAGAAAATGATGGCGTGTTTGCGCCCCCGGGCTTCGCGGATGAAATCGAGAATGGTTCGGCTCGACATGATGTCCAGTCCCAACGTTGGTTCATCGAGGATGAGCACAGGGGGATCATGGAGGATAACGCGCGCGATGGACACTCGTTGTGTCTGGCCGGTGGACAGTGTGTCGCACCGGCGGTCGAGGAACTCCCCCATGCCGAGCATTGCGGACAAGGCCGCGGTTCGTTCGCTGATCCTGTCTCGGCTCATGCCGTAGAGCCGCCCGAAATACCGCAGCAACTCCCGTGGCGTGAGCCGGCCGTAGAGGCGGGTGTTGCCCGAAAGGAACCCAATCTTGGCCCGGGCGGTTTGGGGGCTTTCGCTAACGGGGACGCCACACACCATGCACGACCCCGAGGTGGGCGTTAGAATCGTGGCGAGCATGCGCAGCAACGTGGTCTTTCCCGCGCCGTTGGGCCCTAGCAATCCGAGGATCTCGCCCGCTTCCACCGTCAGGGAGACCTCGCGCACGGCCTCAATGGGCGCGCTGCGCGGCGCGTGAAACGTTTTGCTAAGGCAATGGGCTTCGATCATCAGGCTCTCGGGAGTATGGGGGATTGCGCAATCCAAGAAACGGTTCCCGGCACATCCGTAACCACATAATCTTAGCACGCGCGGCGGTGAAACTGACAATTGGCCCAACGAGTTCGGTCTCTTCAGGGTATGCCCCTCGCCGCGCCGTGCTCTCCAGGCGCCGCCCTCCAAGCGGTCCGTTTGAACTCAAGGGAGGTCATGTGGCATCACGTTTCCGCTTGAAACCTGAGAAAGGAGGACGTTCATGGCATTAGCGGCCGACGATCTGCGAAAAACGCTTCAGCGAATCGACGGTAAAGGCTACAAAGCCTACAAGGACATCGCCGGAAGCTACGATTTTGGTGACGGCCTGTGGCTGTTCATTGATTATGTCCAGGGGGACCCTTTCGCCGCGCCATCCAAGATCCGTGTGCGGATGGAGCAAAGCGTGGCGGGGTTTCCGCCGCCCCTGTTCAACACGGAGACGCGGCGGCTGGCCTTGTCGGACTTTATCGCGCGGGAAACGCGGCGCGCCATCCGCGGGGAATCGGCGGGACGGCGCGGCTCCGGCAAGAGCGGGCTTGTCGCCATTGACGCGGGACAACAGGAAGTGCTGCCGCGAACGGCCATTTTGTTGACCGATAGCTTCGTGGAGGCCCGGCTCGAAGTCGG
>SKRY01000057.1 GCA_007118235.1 Candidatus Hydrogenedentota bacterium
CGGCTGGCCAAGCTGGCCGGCGGCGTGGCGGTCATCCGCGTGGGCGCTTCGACCGAGGTCGAACTCAAGGAAAAGAAGGCGCGCACCGATGACGCGCTGAGCGCCACCCGCGCGGCCATTGAAGAGGGCTTCGTCCCCGGCGGCGGCGTGCCCTTCCTGCATGTCCAGAAGAAGATCGATGCCCTCGAACTCGAAGGCGACCAGGCGTTGGGGGCGAAGATCGTGCGTGACGCCATGGAGGCGCCGCTGCACCGGATCGCCGAGAATGCGGGCCTCGAGGGCTCCGTGATCGTGCGCGACGTGCGCAACGCCAAACAGGGCCACGGCCTGAACGCCGAGACCGGCGAGATTGAGGACCTCATCAAGGCGGGCATCATCGATCCCGCCAAGGTGCTGCGCAGCGCCACCCAAAACGCCGTGAGCGTGGCCGGGATGTTCCTCATCACCGAATGCCTGATAACCGACGCGCCCGAGGAGGACGATTCGGCTGATGGCGGCATGGGCGGCATGCCCGGCGGCGGCATGGGCGGCATGCCCGGCATGATGTAACCCCCCTGGGCGTGACCTGAAAACGACAGTCCATCTATGTTAGGCTAAGCCGTCCCGTTCTTCACAAGTCCGGGGCGGCTTTTGTGAATCATGGGAGTGCATTGAGCTACTCCCGCATTCCAGCGCCGCAGAGACACCACCTGCCGTGGCTCAAAGGCAAGAACACAGCGAAGGGGATTTCACAAATGACACAAGATGAACACGGTCTAGGCCCCGAAGCCCACGAATCGATACCTTCTCCCAACCGGTACGGACTTGTCATTCATCCTGTCGTTTCCTATGTCGCATCCGCCCTCATCTTCTTCTTCATCGTGCTGGGGATCGGTTGGACTGAAGCGATGGAGACGGCCGTTAACGCCATCCAAGGCTTTCTGGCGGAGTACTTCGGATGGTTCTATATTACCGCCGTTGCGGTCATTTTGGGGTTTGTGATTTACCTCGCCTTCAGCCGTTTTGGAAACATCCGATTAGGACCTAACGATAGCGAGCCCGATTTTAGCTACCCGACGTGGTTCGCCATGCTGTTTAGCGCGGGCATGGGCATCGGACTCTTGTTCTACAGTGTCGCGGAACCGCTCATGCATTATGTCGAACCACCCATAGGGCCTGGCGAGGGCGGCCGGACAGGGGCTCAGACAGCCCTCAATTTGACGTTTTTCCATTGGGGGGTACATCCATGGGCCGTATATAGTCTCCTAGGGGTTACATTGGCCTATTTCGGCTTCCGCCGAAACCAGCCCCTTACTCTCCGAAGCGCATTTTACCCCCTGCTTGGCGAACGCGTCCACGGGACCGCCGGCAACATCATTGATATTGTGGCAGTAGTGGGCACCCTGTTCGGAGTGGCGACCTCTCTAGGACTGGGGGTCATCCAGGTCAACCGCGGTCTGAACTATTCGTTTGATCTACCGGTCGGGCCGGGCATACAAGTAGTGCTGATTGCCGCGATTACGGCCGTAGCCACGGTTTCCGTCGTGCTCGGTCTTCACGTAGGCATCCGCCGGTTAAGCGAGTGGAATCTCAGCGTGGCCGTAATTATGGCCATAGCCCTTCTAATTGTGGGCCCCACCCTGTTTATATTTAACGTCTTCGTTCAGAGCTTTGGCTTCTATCTACAGAACATTGTGCAGACAACCACATGGACCGCCACCTTTGAAGGAGCGGATTGGATAGGGGATTGGACGGTGTTCTACTGGGCCTGGTGGATTGCGTGGTCCCCCTTTGTCGGAATGTTCATCGCCCGCATATCCCGGGGCCGCACCATACGCGAGTTCGTCACGGGCACCCTGCTGGCGCCGACACTGGCCACGTTTGTCTGGCTGAGCATTTTTGGCGGAAGCGCCCTCTACGTGGAAATGGTTTCCGCCCCCGAGGCCGGCTTGGCGGCCCAAGTAGTGGAAGATGTAGACGTGGCGCTGTTCGCCCTTTTTGAGCACTTTCCCGCGCAGCAGGTGACGTGGCTCATCGCCGTCGTACTCATCGCGGGGTTCTTCGTAACCTCCTCCGATTCCGCCTCGATGGTGGTCAGCATTCTTACCGCTGGCGGCCACCCGCAACCGCCCACGGCGCAACGGGTCTACTGGGCCGTCATGGAAGGGGCCGTGGCGGCGATCCTTGTAATGCTGGGCGGCTTAACCGCCTTGCAAACGGGGGCCATCACCACGGGGCTTCCCCTGGCGGTTGTCCTTCTGGTTATGATGGTGAGTCTACACAAGGGTCTAAGACAGGAGCGCGCCATCCGGTTGTCCCCGCTGTTCCAGCCCCCCGAAATTTATGAAGAGCTGGCGGGGTTAAGTGAGACGGACAGCGAGGACGACGATGAGCCCTTCGGCTAATCGCACACACTGAAACAGAGCATTAGACGGAGAGAGAATACCGCCGAGAGGCTCCTGGAATCGGGCCGTCCCCGGCGGTTTTTCTCCCTTTAACTTCAAATAAGAGGAGCCTATTGATGGACATAAGCAGCGCCGGACAGTTTTTTCTAGCTCTCAAGGACCGTATTGATCCCTCCAAGGTACAAGGCCTTACCGCCACATACCAGTTTCACCTCAGCGGGGACGGCGGCGGCGATTGGTATGTCCGGGTGACCGATGGCCAACCCGAAATCGTGGAGGGAACCGCGAATGCGCCTAGCGTTACGCTTCGGGCCTCGGCCGATGACTGGATGAAGATTGTGTCCGGCGAACTCAGCGGCGAGCAGGCCTTCTTGAGCGGTAGACTGAAGGTGGAGGGCGATATGACGCTGGCCATGAAACTGCAATCCCTCATTGGCGGATAAACAGAACATGCGGCCATTCGGCGAGCCGCGGCGCCCGCGGCTTGAGCCGATCATGGTGTCACGCCATCGCCTCACGTCCAAGCGCGCCGCTCTGCTTATGACAACTCCAAACCGTGGAAACATCCTCTTGCTCGCCGCCCTTTGTCTGCTTCTGCTGACGGGAGGGTGCGGCGATCCCGCCCCGGAACGGCGCACGCCCAGGGATTTAACGTTTCACACCGAGGACGGGGCGGAAATCGCGGCCACGTTCTATCCCGTGAGCATTCCCGATGAATCCGCGACAAGGCCGCCCGGCCTTATTCTTCTTCATGGCCTTGGAGGGCGGCGCGGACACTGGGATGTGTTCGCGCGGCGCGCTCAAGAAGCAGGGTTCCAATCCATCGCCATCGATATGCGGGCGCATGGGGATAGCACGGTTGGCGATGACCAACCGCCCCGGCGCCAAGATTTCAGCCGGGAGCACTGGCTGCGTGTAACCCAAGACATTCGCGGGGCGAAGGAGACGCTGCTCGAACATGGCTCGGACCCGCACAATCTAGCTTTGGTGGGCGCTTCCCTGGGCGGAACACTAGCCCTGAGCCACGCGATGGACGACTGGGACTTCCACGCCCTCGTGATGGTGTCGCCTGGACTCGATTACCAAGGCATCGATGCGGAAGAAGCCATCGTGGAATACGGGAATCGGCCTTCGCTTTTCGTGACGTCGCGGGGCGATTCCTACTCCACCATGTCCGCCCAAGAACTTAAACGGATCGCGCCGGGCCAAGCCGAGATCCGGGAATACCGGGGCACGGCCCATGGAACGGATCTGCTCGCCGCGTCCCCCCAAGCCGTCCAACAAGTGTTATTATGGTTATCCCAAATCATCGGCGACGAGACCGTCGAGTTGCCGGACCGGATTCCCGCCGGCGGCGCCTTGTAGCCGCGAATCACAGAACGCGTAAGGATTTCCCATGGTTACCGAGAAACAAGTGCTTGACAGTATGCGGCACATCATCGATCCCGATCTCGGGAAAGATATTGTGTCGCTGGGTTTCATAAAGAACATCACCATAGAAGGCGGACGCGTCGGCTTCACGGTCGAACTCACCACCCCGGCCTGTCCGGTCAAGGAAGAGTTCCGGCGGCAATGCAAGGAAGCCGTCGAGGCCCTGGAGGGCGTCGAGGCCGTTGAAGTCGAGCTTTCAAGCATGAAGCCCCGCCAGAA
>SKRY01000262.1 GCA_007118235.1 Candidatus Hydrogenedentota bacterium
GAGAACCGGGCGTTTATCCTGGCGCGTCCAAGGGCGATGGTGCGCGTGGGCTCGGAGACGCCCACCGAGGTCAAAACGGTGCGCCAAGTACCCTATGAGAACACGGTGGTCGTTGGCAACACCCCCGTCCAGATTACGGATTTCCGGGATACCGGCGTGACGTTGAACATTTCCGTGCCGGAAGTGACCAACGATAGCGATAACTGGCTGAACCGGGATGACACCTACATCAAGTTGAACGTGACGGCCGACGTGAAGGAGGAAGGTCAGCGTATCGTGGTGGCCTTGGACGACAGGCTGGCCCAAGGGGGTGACTTCTCCTTGGCGCGCAATTCCATTAGCGCTCCGGAGTTCATATCCCGCAGCATCACGACCTCCGCGTGGGTGCGCGATGGGCAGGTGTTGGTTCTTGGCGGCCTGTACCGTAATATCAAGACAAAACAGGTGGACACCGTGCCTTGGCTGACGCAGGCCGAGGACGCCGCCATGCAAGCGGCCGACCGCTTGGTGGACACGAACATCGTCGGGTCGCCGGTGTCGTCGCTGTTGGGCGGCCGGTCGGCGGAGGAGACGCGGCGCGAGTTGGTGTTCATGATTAAGGCCGAGACATGGCGGCCCGCGTTCACCGTGGCGGCCGATCACGGTTTCCGGGATGTGGATATGCCCGGAGACGAAGGAACGCGCTCGGGCACGGTTGATATGATTCGCGATGTGGTGGAAGGGTTGTGGGACGTGCCTCGCGGGTTTGCCGACGGCATTATCCGTGGGGACGACGAACTTTGGTAAGCGATGAAGCAATCCGTGGCATAGGATTTTACTGTCCGCTATTTGGCGCCGGGAGAGAGAACTCTTTTGCGTCGGCGGCTGGAGGTAATGGAACGTGTCCATGATCCGTGTGTTTGTCTTCGGTCTTGTGCTGATTCTTCTGCTGGGTGGTCCCGCGGAGGTTTGGGCCGAGGATGAGGCCGAGGAAGCCGAGGCCGGGGAAGAAGCGGCCGAAGAAGAGGCCCCGGCCCCGGAACGCGAGCCCGGCCCCGTAAACATCGACCAAGTCCAAATCCAGGTCTGGATTAGCGAAACCACCGAGGATGGGCTGCGTGAGCTGGGCGCCAATCTTGATTATCGCCGCTATATCAATGATGTGGAGCAATCGGGAAGCCTGGAACGCATCGGTACGCACACCTTTGATCCCTATAACCCCGAACAGCGAGTGACGTTGCCCGCACCGGGCCGGAGAACGCCCTTACGGCCCGACCTCGAGGGGAGCTTGGCCGACGGGGTGCAGACCCAGCGTGGCGCTGGCTTGACGTTCAGCATCATCGAGGCGGGCCGGGGAACGCTTGAAGGCGTGTTCCGCTCCCTTGAACGCCGGACGGATATCGATCTCATTTCCAAGCCCGAACTGTTGGTGGTGGACCAAGGACAGGCCACAATCCACGCGGGCGGCGAAGTGCCCTTCCAGGGCATCGAGTACAACCGCGCCGAGCCGATTATGAATGTGCAGTGGGAGAATATCGGCGTGGACCTGGTGCTACAGCCGATCATCCTTCCCAACGGCATGGTTCAAGTGAATATCGAGCGGCTTCGGGTGAGCGATGTGGTGCGCATTGACAACATTCGCGGGGTGGATCTCCCGGTGTTCTCGGAGCGTTCACAAAGCGGGCAGGTGATTGTGCCTAACGGTCAAACGTTGGTGATCGGCGGACTCTCCAACCGGGTCATCCGCCAAACCGAACGCCGGGTTCCGATTGTGGGGCGCGTGCCCCTGTTGGGCATTCCTTTCCGTGGACGGGATGCGGAGGCGGAGAGCACCCATTTGCTGATGTTTGTATGCCCAACCATCGTCGATCTCCGGGATCTTCGGCCAGAAGCGGAGAGTGCGCTGAGTTTCTGGCGGGAGGAACGTTGGCGTCATATGGATCGTATCGATCAAGAAGTGCGCATCCTGGGGCAGTAGACAGCCGCAATAGAGGACGTCCGCCCGGCGTTGGGGGAACACGCATAGAGCCGCCGGGATCCATAGAGAACCTGTTCCGAGCGAGCAGTATGGTCTAGCTTCGACAAAACGGAAGACCGGTTAGGAGGTTTCGTTTGGTCGAAGCTACATGGCCCGGAAAAGGATATCGCCACGTATGTTTAGAAGCGCATTTACCTACAGTTTAACCGCCGTTTTGTGCCTTTTTCTGGCCGGGGCGCCAGTTGCCGCCGAAGATGAAGGAAATGGAAATGAGGGTGGTGAGGCTGAACAACCGCCGGCCGATCCAGGACCGGTGGATATTCGTCAAGTTCAGATTCAGGTCTGGATCAGTGAAACGACGGAGGATGGACTTCGAGAATTAGGCGCTAACCTTGATTATCGTCGGCACATTGGTGACGAGGAGCAAACTGGAAGCGTCGAACGCATCGGGACACACACGTTTGATCCCGAGGATCCGGGTCACCGGGTGACCCTGCCTGCTCCAGGCGGCCGGACGCCCATGCGGCCGGATCTCGAAGGCGGTTTGCAGGACGGGGTACAGACTCAACGGGGTGCGGGGCTGACCTTTAGTGTGATCGAGGCTGGCCGGGGCACGCTTGAGGGCGTTTTCCGTTCCGTTGAGCGGCGCACCGATGTCGACCTGATATCCAAGCCCGAGTTGCTTGTCGAGAACCAAGCCCATGCCACTATTCACGCCGGCGGTGAAGTGCCCTTCCAGTCCGTGGAGTATGACCGTGACCGGCCCATCATGAATGTGCAGTGGGAAAACATCGGCGTTGATCTGCGGCTTCAACCAATCATCCTGAGCGAGGAACAAGTCCAGGTCAATATTGACCAACTCGCGGTTAGTGAACTGGAGCGTTTCGATAATGTCCGCGGCATTGATTTGCCGATTTTCTCTGAGCGCTCGCAGAGCGGGGAAGTGGTGGTCCCTAACAACCAGACCCTGGTTATCGGTGGGCTGTCCAACCGCATCATGCGCGAGACCGAGCGCCGTGTGCCCGTGGTGGGACGTGTGCCCCTGTTGGGGATACCCTTCCGCGGCCGCGAATCCGAGGCGGAAAGCACGCACCTCCTGATGTTCGTGTCGCCTACTATTGTGGACCTGCGGGACATGGATCCGCCTGCGGAAAGCGCGCTTCAGTTCTGGCAAGCAGAGCGTTGGCGGTACATGGACCGGATTGACCAAGAAAGACGTACCTTACAACAGCAGTAGCCCATTCTAGAGTGTCTCTTGAAGCGGCTTGCGAGTAACGCATGAACGCACGCGCCGGTTGGATAGGTGACCGGCGCGTGCGTCTTGGAAAGAGGCCAATGCAGAGGTTCCGCCCATGATCCCCGCCCTGCTCCGCGCTTACGGTCCCGCCCTGTCCACGGGTGTGCTGCTCGCCCTGGCGTTTCCCCGTTTCAGCCTGTTCTGGCTAGCCTGGGCCGCCCTGGTTCCCCTGCTGGCCAACACGTGGCGCACTAGCGTGACGACAGCGGCCGTCCGCTTCTGTTTGGCTGGCCTTGTGTTTCATCTGATTCTGCTCCACTGGCTCGTGACCAATGTCTACTGGGCCGGGGGCGCGGCGCTGACAGGCTACGTTCTACTTTCACTCGTGATGGCGCTGTATTGGGGCGCCGCGGGCGCAGCGTGGGGCTGGCTCCAACCGCGGCTGCCCGTTGGCGTGGCCGCGTTTGCCGCGTTTCCGGCGCTCTGGGCCGTCATGGAAAAGCTTCAGGCGACCCTGTTCACCGGCTTCGGCTGGAGCGCGCTGGCCCATAGCCAAGGGGCGAATCTGGCCATATTACAGTGGGCCGCCGCCGGCGGAGGGACGCTCATCGCGTTCGGAATCGTTGCCGCGAACGCCGGGCTCGCCGCGGCTTGGGCCGCGCGGAAAGGGAAGAGCAGGATGTGGCTGGCGGGGGGAAGCGTGGCCCTGACAGTGGCGGCCCATGTGGCGGGCCACGCGTGGCTGGATGAAGCCCGCTATGGAGAAGAACCGTACCAAGCGGCGGTGGTTCAGCCCAATTTCTCTCAGCAAATGAAGTGGGACGCCCAATTCCACGA
>SKRY01000453.1 GCA_007118235.1 Candidatus Hydrogenedentota bacterium
GTGAGTCCTCCGGGTGTGTTTGCCTAACCCAGGCCCGCGATGCGTACGCGCCAGTCCCAAGAGAACTGGCCGCGGCTCGGCGCCGCCGTTCCTAGGATAACGTAATCCAGTATCGCGACACAGGGTTTCGGGTGCGTTCCGATATGACCTCGTTCTCAAAGACGCCTCCATTGGTTTGAATGATTCGCGCCGACCCCGTATTGGCCGTGTCGCACGTCACGAGAACCTCATGAATGCCAAAGTCCCGCGCCTTTTCCAACGTGAGTTCAAGAATTCGCTTTCCGTGACCCTTGCGCCGTTCGCTGGGGCGGATGCTATAGCCTATATGGCCGCCCTCGTGTTTGAGAGCGGGCGTCAAGTGGTGGCGCAGACGGCTTACGCCCAACAGCATCCCGTCTCCTGGCCGGAACAACCAATAGGTCGTGGCGGGCACGCGCGCTCCCCGGCTGTCACGGATATAACTGTTGCCCAATAGCTGGCGAATGTACCCCGGGAAATCGTGAGGGAAAAGCTCGAAGGCGCCGTCGATATCGCCCCCTCCATGAAGACGGTAGTCCTCCGCCATGTCTAGAAAGGCGTCACGCAAGGTGACCGTGGGCTCCACGAGTGTTAAGGCCTGTGTGCCGGCGGCGGGCCGTTGAGTGTCTGTCATGGCGGCTCTCCTGTCCAGTCCACGCGTGGTCCAGCGCTGGCGCCGCCCCAAGGGCGTTAGTCGAGGTCTAATCCCTGGAACCCCGAGATTCTTCCAGGCGTCTCACGCAACCCCTATGATCCCTACCCAGCCATCATGTGTCAACCCTGTCGAATCAGCAATGCGCCGAAACAGGGCGGCAAAGAACTGGCGTCCCGTTCGCCCCTAGTCCCGGGGGAACGAAACGCCAGATAATGAACCGCGTGAAGCGTGTGCCGGTTGCTTAGGAACGCGTGTAGCGGGCCTTCATGTCCTCAAGGGTCATGGGCGCGTAGTCCTTCGCATGTCCTTTCGCGCCAAAAGAGGTGAGCCGGTCCACGACCACTTTCTTCATGGCGTCGCGGGCGGGGCCGAGATACTTGCGCGGGTCAAACTCGGCCGGCTTCTCGTGGAGTACGCGGCGGATGGCGGCCGTCATGGCCAAGCGGTTGTCCGTATCGACATTCACCTTGCGCACGCCGTGCTCGATGCCTTCTTGAATCTGCTGGACGGGCACGCCGTACGTGTGTTCCATATTGCCGCCGTAGGCGTTGATTTCGTCAACCAATTCCTTGGGTACGCTCGAGGATCCGTGCATCACCAAATGAACTTTGGGCATCCGGCGGTAGATTTCGTGGATGCGCTCCATGGCCAAGGCGGGAGGAAGCATCTCGCCCGTCTTCGGGTCCTTGCGCATGGACTTGTAGGCGCCATGGCTCGTGCCAATGGCCACCGCGAGCGCGTCCACGCCCGTGTCGGCCACGAATTGCTCGGCCTCATCGGGATCCGTCAGATGAGTGGTGTCATCGGCGGACAATCCAGCGCCGTGACCATCTTCAATGCCGCCCAGGGCGCCCAATTCGCCTTCCACCGTGACGCCGCGTTCATGGGCCATCTCGACCACTTCGCGGGTGACGCGCACATTGTAATCGTAATCGGCGATGGTCTTGCCGTCTTCCTTCAACGAGCCGTCCATCATCACAGAGGTGAAGCCCAATTCGATGGCTTGCTTACAGGTCTCGGGGCTATTGCCGTGGTCGAGGTGCATGGCGATCGGAATATCAGGATGCAGCTCGGTGGCCGCCAGCATGAGATGTCTCAAATAGTTGAGCTGGGAGTACTGCAAGGCGCCCCGGCTCGCCTGTACAATGACCGGGCTGCTGACTTCCTCGGCCCCGGCCAGAATGGCTTGGATCTGCTCCATGTTGTTTACGTTGAAGGCGGGAACCCCATACCCTCCCTTCGCGGCCTCATCTAGAATTTGACGCATTGGCACTAATGGCATAGTTGTTTCTCCTCTCACTTATGGAATTATCCCCAGGGAATAGCAAAGGGGTGTGTGACGAAAAAGGGGGGCGCGCTCTCACCCGCCGGTACTATAGCATGAATGCCCCCCTGGGGTAAAACGAATGTATCCTCCCTCGAGCCGTTTACGCTGTGACTTAGGGAAATGTGGCAGTGGTGGCTGGCGGATATGAACGTATGGAATACTGAGGTTTGGCAGGCATTGGGACTCGGTTTCGCCCAATTTCAACCCACGCCACGCCGGCGATCTCCCAAGTCAAAGCGCAACCGGCTCGGGTCCCATCGTTGACTGCGGGGACGGTGTGCGTTAGCCCACGGCAATCCGGTCACTAAGCATCATCTCGTGGGTTCTTCGATCCGGTACACGGTCACGCGCGGCAGGCCGCCGGGCGGAGTGTAAATGTCATGCGTTAGCCCCGCCTCCGTAAGCCGGGCGGACACATCCGCGGTCTCCCCCGCCTCGACATGATGAAGCAGGACCCAAGCCAACCCCTCCCGGAACCCGTGTGCGTGAATCGCGGGAAGCAAATCCTCCTTGGCTTCAACGGGGATGAACTCTGGCTCGAACGCTGGCCATTCCATGAGCCGCCAATTGTATTCGCTGCAAAGCCGATAGACATGCGGCTGAACGTACACCGGAACGCTTCGGACGGGCTCCGCCGCGATATGCTCGAACGCCGCCGGATAGTTCGTCCGTGTGGGTCCGGGAAAAGCAAGGTTCGCGTAGGCCCCAAGGCCGATGACGCCACATACAGCGGCGCCGCGAATCCACGGTCCCGGCAGCGCCGCCAGACCGCAGCCCACCAGAACCGCCCCAGCAATGACGCAGTGGATCATGTAGTGGGCTGATAACATCCATGTCCATGTCAGAGAGATCGCTAGCAAGGCCGCCATGGGAGCCAAGAGCCACAACAGGACGTAGCACAACGCGACAACGTCTGGCGCGCCGCCCGCCGCTAGAGGCTTGGATTCCTCCCCTCGGCCGCGCCACGCCAAGTAAACGGCGAGTGTGGCCCCGGCAAATAGCGCCGGCGCCCAGAGCGAGGCCACGAACTCCGGCAACGCGTCGGGATAGAACACACCCGCGAAGATGCGAAATCCCCCCGCGACGTGCTCCAGGCTTGGCGCCTCGAACGGCGGGGCCATCCGTTCGACCACTTCCCAGTCCATGGTTCGAATCCACAACACTGCCAAAAGAATGACGGCGGGCAGTTGCAACACCCCCCAACCAAGCCAAAGGCGAATACGCCTCCCGTAACACGTCCACAGGGTGAGGCCCTGAGCCACGAGCAGCACCCAGCCCAGGAGGTGGGTCCAAATGACGACAAAATTCGCGGCTATGTGCACAGTCCACCAAGGGATAGACGGGCTAGGCCGGGACAACAGGACGAGAAACGCCCAGCTCGAAACCGCGGCGGCGAAGAGGAGCAGGGCGTAGGGACGAATCTCGACAGAGTAGTATGCGTGCGGCTGCGTTACGGCGAGAAACGCGGCGGCGGCCATCCCCGCATACACTCCCCCCGTGCGCCTTCCAATGAAATAGGTCACTACGATGCTGGCCAGGCCAAAAATCAGCGAGAGCATCCGCATGGAAAGCACGTCTGGACTTGCCAGCCAGCGGCCCCAGAACCAAGCAAGTGCGGGATAGATCAAGGCGTTGGTCCCCTCCCATCCCCGCAGGCGTTGCAACGACTCACGGAACGTGGGTTCCTCCTGAACCGTGACGAGCGTGTTGATCTCGTCCGCCCATGGCGCCTCGGCCCCTATGCCGTGAAGACGCAACGCGAGGGCGGCCACGAGAATGACGAAAACGCCGAGAATCTCGCGCCAATGACCTCGCCACAGCGCCATACACCGTTCGCGCCACGGAATGATAGCGGACTCCCCTTGCTCCCTTGGAGACGTCATTTCACTGGCGCGGCTTGTTCCAACCCCGCCTCCGTGATCAAGGCCTCTTCCTGATAGTCCTCGTAGTCGGTGTTGACGGCCCAGAGATCGTGGCCGGCGTCCTTCAGGACGTTGTCGGCCGCCAGAAGGCCCATGAGA
>SKRY01000100.1 GCA_007118235.1 Candidatus Hydrogenedentota bacterium
GGGACGTGTGCAAGCCGATGGAAACCCGCGCGAACTGCATGTCGACAAGGCCCGGGAAGCCATTCATTTTGGCGAGGATCATCCCGGCCTTTCCAAGCCGCTGATCCTCCCGTCGGAGGGCGGGGAACGCCAGGTCCATGCCGCGTGTTCCTATTTCGCCGCGGAGCGCGTGGATCTCTCGGGCGCCATGCCGCGCACGACGGCGGGGATCTCGTTCCACATTGTCCTTGCGCTCAGTGGCAAGCTTATCGTTTCCGCTGAGGGCGCCTCGCTGGCTCTTCCGCCGGGCAAGGCCGTGCTGATTCCCGGCGGCGCCGGCGCATACACCGTCGAAGGCCATGGGGGTTACCTCGACTACTATGTCCCCGACCTCGAAACCGATATCGTAAAGCCTGCCCGCCAAGAAGGCTATACGGATGACGACCTTCGCGCCCTCAATCCCCGGCTTGTGTAGGAGAGGATCCCCGGACGAGGGGGCGAACATACGAGGGGCAAAGAAGACATAGACGCATGACCGTTTCTGGTTAAACTGGAGTTTCGGCCTGAAGATTGGGCGTACGTTCTTGTCACACATGGACTTGGGGCGTTCCGAAAATGCATGGATCATGGGAACAGCTCACATGAAAGGCGCTTGACGGAGAGTGGTGCAAAGACGCGCCGAAGGCGCGATAGCAAGTAGCGTGGGGCAAGCGAAGCGCAGCCCCACGTAACAGGCCTCCCCACGAATTGGTCCTGAAGGGACCGAAGGGATACCACTTTATCTGTTTGGAGGACATGTTTACCTATGGACTGAATAGATTCAGAGGAGCGCCTCACCTTTGTTCCGTCCCTTCAGGACGGTAATGTGAAGGGGGCGCTTATCCTGGGGCTGCGCTTCGCTTGCCGCCAGGCTACTTGCTCAAGCGCTTTCAGCGCCTCATGCGCCTCCGGTTGAGCTGTGGCTGCCATGGCATGAGGCGCCGTGCGCGTCAAGCCTGAAATGCGTGGACACATGGGAACATCATGCATTTGTTACACCCCTAAGTCTTTGATATGAAAGGGTTTACGGCGAAAACTAGCTTGGCGCCACGGCTTAAACTGGAGTCCTCGTGAACAACGGCGCGATTGTTTCGGTGCACCACCTCAATTGTTGCACGAACCGGCCCAGGGTTGGGCGTTTCTTCAACGAACGAACCCCGTGCAGGGTTGTGACGCACGTGCTTCTCTTGGAAACGGACCGGGGACTGGTATTGGTGGATACCGGCATGGGGACGGATGACGTGAAGCTCCCCTCCCGATTGGGTCCCATGCGTCTTGTGAACCGGCCCCGCCTCGACGAGACCGAGACGGCGTTGAAGCAGATTGAGCGGCGTGGTTTTCGGGCCAAGGACGTGCGGCACATCGTGATGACCCACCTGGACCTCGATCATGCCGGCGGGCTTCCCGATTTTCCGGATGCGGCGGTTCACGTATGGAAACCGGAACTTGAAGCCGCGATGAAGCCGGAAACCCATAAAGAAAGCGTGCGCTACCGAAAACCGCACTGGGCGCATGCGCCGAGATGGGTGGTATACGAAGAAGACGAGAAAGAATCGTGGTTCGGGTTGGACGCCATCTGGAATTTGAAGGGGCTTCCGCCTGAAATCGGCCTGGTCCCTCTGCCCGGGCATACGCGGGGGCATTGCGGCGTGGCGATTCATACGGGGGAGCGGTGGTTCCTGCATGCAGGGGATAGCTATTATGATCGCAAACAGCTCGACGAATCCCCTCGGACGCCTTTTCTGGTAGGCTTGTTCCAACGTCTTGCCCATATGGACTTTGAAACCGCCATGCGCACCAAAGCCAAGGTGAGGGAATTGGCGTTACGCCACAAGGACGAAATCACGGTGATGTGCAGCCACGATACGGCGGAATTTGAATCATTGTCAAAGACGAAGGTGCGGTGAGTTGCTTCCCTGGACGCGTGCAAACGACGGCCCAAACGGGTAGAGGCCAATTCTTGCGAAACCAAAGCGGATTCCTTTTATCATGACCCAACAGATAACCGTAGCAATCGTAGGCGGGGGCATAACAGGGCTCTGCGCGGGGTTTTACGCGGCGCAACGTTTCGGCCGGGACGAGGTCCTGGTCCTGGAAGCCTCGGACAGGCCCGGCGGCACGGTCGCCACGGAACGAAGCGAGGGGTTTGTTCTTGATTGCGGTCCCAACGGTTTTCTGGACCGCGAACCCCGGATGTTGGAGTGGATCGAGGCCCTGGGTCTTTCGGATGACCTGGTGCGGGCCAACACAGCCGCCGCACGCCGCTTCATCCTAAAGAACGAGCGGCTGATGGAAGTGAAACCGCCGCCCGCCTTTTTCTTCTCGCCCTTGTTAAGCCTGCGCGGCCGGTTGCGTCTGCTCAAGGAACCCTTCGCGCCGCCCCCGCCGGAGGAAGGAACGCCCGAGACCGTTCACGAGTTCGCCGCCCGCCGCATAGGGCCCGAGGCGGCGGAGATGCTTGTCGGCCCCATGGTAAGCGGCGTGTTTGGCGGGGACGCCCGTATTCTTTCTCTTGAGCACTGCTTCCCGCGTATGCGGGCCATGGAACGGGAGCACGGCAGTTTGACGAAGGCCATGCTCGCCCGCCGGCGGAACGCCTCTGGCAAGAAGGGGTCGCCGATAGGGCCGGGCGGCGTGTTGACGACGTTGAAAGGCGGGATAGGGACGTTGCCCGAGCGGGCGGCGGAGCGCCTCGGGGACAGCTTGCGCACGGGCTGCGAGGTGACCCGTGTGGAGGCCGCTCCGAGCCGGGGCTTTCGGATTCATACCGCTGAAGGAGACGCCGTGGATTCGCAGTATCTCGTGGTGGCGGCGCCGGCGCATGCCGCGGCGGATTTTCTCCAGGGGCTGGACGCCGCGACCGCCTCGGCCCTTGGCCAAACGCCCTATGCCGCGCTTACCGTGGTCTGCACGGCGTACCCGCGGGAAGACGTGGCGCACCCCTTGGACGGCTTCGGATTCCTAGTACCCCGGAACCAAGGCGAACGGATTCTGGGTTGTATCTGGACCTCCACCCTGTTTCCGGAACAAGCCCCGGAGGATTGGGTGCTATTGCGAACCATGATCGGCGGATACGACAATCCCGAGTCGGCGGAGTGGAACGACCAGGAGCTGTTGGACATCATTCGCGAGGACCTGCATTCGCTCCTGGCGATTGAGGGCGACCCCGCTCTGTACCGCATTTATCGCTATCCATGGGCGATTCCGCAGTACACGGTGGAGCACGGCAAGGTCCTGCAAGCCGCTGAACGCGCGGAAACGGCCTTTCCCGGTCTGTTCCTAGCGGGCAACGCTTACCGGGGCGTGGGCATGAACGATTGCGTGGTGTCGGCGCGAAACGCCATCGAACGTCTGGAAGCCATGCACGGGGTTGACAAGGAACGCGCGTAGGCACGCCCGGGCTGTTTCGGGCGGCAAAGGGGAAGGCGGCGTCCTCTTTGAGGGATGTTCACATGTCTTGGAGGGTGACGGCGAGCGCCCAGAGGTTCTCCGGCGGCGCCGCCATGCGGATGGCGTCTTTTTCGGTTGTCACGATGAAACCGTCGCCCGGCAGCGCTTCCAGCGGAATCGTGGCGTGATCGCGGAAGGTTTGGGCGGTGAGCAGCGTCGCGCCAAGGCGCTCCAGCGAGACGCAAAAGGCTTCGGGGTTGCCGATGGCGCACACCACGTGAATCGATTGGCCGTTCAACGCTTCCACCTCAAGGCGCTCTCCGGTCCGCGCGTTCCAGAGATGCGTGGGCTGATGCCGGGTTTGCCGGATGGGCGCGCCGGGGCAGAGTTCGCGCAACGCCTCGGCCAGGTGATGGGATTCCGGAACGAGGTCGCATCGCGTCAAGATAAAGGCCGTCGCCCGCGCCATGGCCGTGAGGGGCTCGCGAAGGATGCCCCGGGGAACAAGCCGGCCGTTGCCGAAGGGGTTGGTGCTGTCCAGAAGAAGGATGTCCTCGTCGCGCGCGAGCGGCAGATACTGAAACCCGTCGTCGAGAATGA
>SKRY01000003.1 GCA_007118235.1 Candidatus Hydrogenedentota bacterium
CCCGGTGTATCCCGCGTAGCCATGCGCTGACGGCCGCGCCACCTCAGGTTTATTTCACCACAAGGTTGACCATCTTGCCCGGCACGTAGATCTCTTTCACGACTTCCTTGCCGCCGATGTATTGCGCCACGCGGTGGTCGTCCTTGGCGGCGGCGAGGATCGCGTCCTTGGCGGCGTCCTTCGGGGCCTCGATGACGGCGCGGAGTTTGCCGTTGACCTGCACCGGCAGTTGAATCACGTCCTCTTCGAGCAGCGCCGCGTCGTATTCCGGCCACGGTTCATGGGCCAGCGTACCCGCATGCCCCAGCCGTTCCCAAAGCTCCTCGGCCATGTGCGGGGCGAAGGGCGCGAGCAGCAGCACGAACTGCCCCATCCACGCCTTGTCCATCTTGTCCGCCTTGTAAGCCGCGTTAACGAACTCCATGAGCCGGCTGATGGCCGTGTTGAAGTGCAGTCCCTCGATGTCCTCGGTGACGTGCTTGATCGTATTGTGCAATACGCGCTGAAGCCCGTCATCTCCCCCGGAATCAACAATATGGGGTTGCAAGGCATCATCATTCCCGATGAAAAGCGACCACACCCGGCGCAGGAACCGGTTCACCCCTTGGGCGCCCTCGTCACTCCAGGGTTTCTCGCGATCGAGCGGCCCCATGAACATCTCGTAGAGCCGCAACGTGTCCGCGCCGAGTTCCTTCACGACCGTGTCCGGGTTGACCACGTTGTAACGGGACTTGCTCATCTTCTCCACGAGCGATTGGACCGGTTTCCCGCTCTCCTTCACAACCCACTGGCCGTCCCTCTGCTCGACCTGCTCGGGATAGTAATACTTGCCTTCCTCGTCCCGGTAAGAGTACGCCAGGATCATCCCTTGATTAAACAGCTTCTGGAAGGGTTCCTTCGTGGAGACGTAGCCCGCGTCGTAAAGGACTTTGTGCCAGAAGCGGGCGTAGAGCAAGTGCAGGACCGCGTGCTCGGCGCCGCCAACGTAGAGATCGACGGGCATCCAATATCGCTCGGCTTCCTTGGACCAGGCGGCGGCGTCGTTTTGGGGATCGCAAAAGCGCAGGTAGTACCAGCAGGAGCCCGCCCACTGGGGCATGGTGTTGGTCTCGCGCCAAGCGGGCTGGCCTGTCTCTGGATCGGTGGTCTTCACCCAATCCTCCGCGCGGGCCAGCGGCGGGCGCCCATCGGGCGTGGGACGATAATCGTCCAGTTCGGGCAACGCGACGGGCAGGTCCTTCTCGGGCACGGCGCGCACCGTCCCGTCTTCGAGGTAGATCAAAGGGAACGGTTCGCCCCAATAGCGCTGGCGGCTGAAGAGCCAGTCGCGCAGCTTGTAGGTGACGGTCCCCTTACCCAGGCCGCGCTCCTCCAGCCACTGGATGATGGTGCGCTTGGCCTCGGGAACGCTGAGCCCGTTGATGACCGGCGAGTTGATGAGGATGCCGTCGCCCGCGTACGCTTCCTTGTCGACGTCCCCGCCCTTCACGACTTCCACGATGGGCAGGTTATGCGCCTTGGCGAACGCGTAGTCCCGATCGTCGTGGGCGGGCACGGCCATGATCGCGCCGTAACCGTACTCGTAAAGGACGTAATCGGCCACCCAGATGGGGACGCGCTCCTGGTTCACGGGATTGATGGCGTAGGCGCCCGTGAACACGCCCGTCTTCGCCGCTTCTTCTTGCACGCGCTCTTGCGCGCTGCGGCGCTTGGCCTGTTCCACGTACTTCTTGACTTCCTTGCGGTGGGCCTCCGTGGTGACGCGCCCCACCAATGGGTGCTCGGGCGCCAGCACGCAATACGTGGCGCCATACAGCGTGTCGGGCCGCGTGGTGAAAACGGTGAACTCCTCGGCGCACCCATCCACCTTGAACAGGGCTTCGGCCCCTTCACTCCGGCCGATCCATTCCCGTTGCATGGCCTTGATGCCCTCGGGCCAGTCCAATTCCCCGAGATCCTCAAGCAGGCGCTCGGCATAGGCCGTGATCTTGAGCATCCATTGCGTCATCATGCGTTGTTCAACGGGATCGCCGGTCTCGACGTACTTGCCGTCCTTCACTTCTTCATTGGCGAGCACCGTGCCGAGGGCGGGGCACCAGTTGACGGCGGCCTCGGCCTGATACGCGAGACCGCGCTCGAACAGGACCAGAAAGATCCATTGGGTCCACTTGTAGTACTTCGGATCGGTGGTGTTGATTTCGCGGTCCCAGTCGTAGGACAGGCCAAGGGACTGGATTTGCCGGCGGAAGGTGTCGCAATTGACCTGGGTTATCCCGGCGGGATGTTCCCCGGTACGCACGGCGTGACGTTCGGCGGGCAGACCAAAGGCGTCCCACCCCATGGGATGCAAGACATTGTACCCCTGCATCCGCTTGTAGCGCGCGACGATATCCGTCGCCGTGTACCCCTCGGGATGGCCCACGTGGAGCCCGTCGCCGCTGGGATAGGGGAACATGTCCAGTATGTAATACTTGGGCTTGGAGGGGTCAATCTCTGACTTGAATGTCTTGTTTTCCAGCCAATGGCTTTGCCATTTCTGCTCGATGTGTTGATGATCGTAACTGCCACGCGCCATGAAAGTGCGATCCTCTGTCCGGGTTGAATCCTGCGGCGTTGACTGGACGGGGAAAAGATGCTGCGAAAGGCCCAACTATAGCATAGGCGGCATGGGTCCTTCATGCCGCGTTCCATCGCCGTCCGCGGCGATCCGTTGCGAAAGAGTTAGGTAAGCGCCCGTTTACCGGCGTGAATCTGGCAAATCGCCACGGCTAGCGCGTCGGCGGCGTCGTCGGGCTTTGGGTACTCATCCAGGTTGAGAAGGATGCGAACCATTTCCTGGACTTGCCGCTTGTCCGCCTTGCCGTAGCCCACGACGGCGTTCTTCACTTCCAGGGGGGAGAACTCGGAAATGGGGCAGCCCGCTTGCGCCACGGCGACCGCGATAACGCCGCGGGCTTGGCTTACGGAGATGGCGGAGGTGACGTTTTGCGAGAAGAAAAGCTTTTCGATCGCCACCGCCTCGGGTTGATGATGCGCAATGAGGGCGCTGGCTTCCCGGAAGATGGTGTGCAGCCGGTGATGAAACGGCTGGCCCGCGGGCGTGCGGATGGCTCCATGCCCGCGATGATACAGACGCGTGCCCTGCCCTTCCACCACCCCGTAGCCGGTCGTCGCCGATCCGGGATCAAAGCCGAGGACCAGCACCGTCAACTGCCCATGGCTTCGGCCATCTCTTCGTCCGTGATGTCGAAGTTGGCGTACACGTTTTGAACGTCTTCCTGCTCTTCAAGGGCTTCCATGAGCTTCAAGACGCTTTGCGCATGACTGCCTTCTACTTGGACCGTCGTCTTGGGAATGCGCATGAACTTCTGCGTGTCCAAGGTGAAACCCATGTTCTGCAAGGCCTCGCCGACGGCGTGCAGCTCCTGGGGATCGGTAAAAACCTCGACGAAATCGGAGTCCACGTTCACGTCGTCGGCCCCCGCCTCGATGGCCTTTTCGATAGCCTCGTCTTCCGTCATGTCCCCGCGGGGAATGGTCATATACCCCTTTTGCTCGAAGTTCCAGAGCACGGCCCCATGCTCGGCCATGCTGCCGCCGTACTTGCCCAGCAGGTGCCGGATCTCGGCGACGGTGCGGTTCTTGTTGTCCGTCAACACCTCCACCACCACGGCCACGCCGCCCGGCGCATAGCCTTCGTAATGGGTCTCCTCGTAACTCGTGCCCGGAAGCTCGCCCGTCCCCTTCTTGATCGCACGGTCCACGTTGTCCTTGGGCATGTTTTGCGACTTGGCCTCAAGCAAGACCGTGCGCAACCGGGGATTCATCTCCGGATCGCCGCCGCCCAGCCGGGCCGCGACGGAAATCTCCTTCGCCAGCTTCGAGAAGATCTGACCCCGCTTGGCGTCCTGCGCCCACTTCTTCCGCTTTATGGTGCTCCACTTTGAGTGACCTGACATACACTTTACTCCATTAGTTTCATTTTCAACGATACGTCTA
>SKRY01000185.1 GCA_007118235.1 Candidatus Hydrogenedentota bacterium
AGAGGCTGCCCCGAAATATATTCTTGTGGGGAAAAGGGGCCAACGGGACAACGTCTTCATGGCGCGTTGGCATTCTCTGTCTCGCGCCAAAGTTCCCATACAGTGTGATACACTCCATCAGTTGTAAACAATCCACAATAATGAGTTAGCTTTACGCCACAACTACAGGAAAGGGTGGCCCGCATGCGAAGGAACACTCATCTACACGTTCTGACACGCCCAACACCGGTTTCAGCCAATAGCGCGCAAAATTTCGCGATATTTGTGGAAGTGCTAATCCGTCTCATCGATATCGCGCGGATTTTTGAGGTAGTCGGCGGGAATTTCGCTGCGAAGCGAGAGGAGGAGGAGGACGAATAACGATCCTCGGTCCGGTTTTCCCGCGGATACTCTTGAGCACGGGCCTTCTTGGAGTAGGCATTACCCGGCTCGTTACATACTCGCAACGTACTAAACGTCTTGCAAGCATCCTGTTGTGGCTTGAGGATCAGCGTGGTCAATTGGTCCAGTTGCGGCGGCGAGGAGGAATAATGGATGGTTTTGGCGGTAGATGGGGTGCTCTCGGAAAATGCTTTTGACGCGGCGGGCGGGCTACGAGCTAGCTACGTAAGCCATGGCCCTGTCCCGCTCTCCAACCAACACCCCTCCATCCGCTGCCCGCGGATGGAGGGGAGCGTCATCGGTTTCGCTACAAGGCATGGTCACTGGGCGTGACGCCGTCAATGAATCCGTCGAATCCCCATGTGCTTGGATCATACTCGCCAACAATCGCCACGTTGGCCTCCGCGGGGATCTCTTCCTCAAGGCCCACGGCCCAATAGGCGGCGTTGACGAGCAGCCGGCGGAAGTCTTCTTTCACAAAGTCGGTGGCGTCGCCCATCGTCGTGGTGAACACGCGGCCCTCGCCGCCGCCCGGGGCCGCGTAGGTTCCGGTCCACGCCACTGGCATCATGGGGTCGTTCTTTTCGCCCTCCACGGGGGGATCATCGGGGTCTGTCCCGTCCACGACCTCGCCCAGCAGCAGGGGCGTTCCGCCGCCGGGCAAGGGGAGGCGCACCTCATACGTTTGGGTGGGGCCGAAGATGTCCGACACGCCGCGGAGGATCGGGTGATCCGCTTGATCCTCCACGATGACGCCCCGCGTGCCTTCGCTTCCCGCGGCGCCCTGATTGGCGATCCAGGTCTCGCCAAGGATACGCTGGCCGAATCCGCCTTCCCAACCTTCCGCCTCGCTATCGAACGTATAGTGGTGATAGGCATGGTCTTCCGGCAGGTCGAAGGCGGCGACCGAGGTGCGCATCCCGATGACCGGCCGGCCAGACTCGAGGTAGGCGTCAATATGCGCCATCTGTTCCTCGGGAAGGTTGCGGTAGCGGGTGTAGAAGATCATCAGGTCGGCCGTCTCGAGCGCTTCAAGGCCGGGAATGTTGTCGTTCACGTTGGGGTTGATGGTTCCCGTATCTGGATCCACCGGGAAGAGTACGGTGCAGGTGAACCCATGGCGTTGCGCCAGGATCTTGCCGAGCTGGGGAAACGCCTCCTCGGAGCGGTACAACTCTTCCCCCGTGATCAGCACAACGTGTTTGCCGTCTCCGGGCCCGTCGAAATTGTCGTAGACCACCCACGGATCCTCGGCGGCCGCATGGACTCCGAGAAAGGCGATGCCCAGCGCGACGGTTATCGGGGCCGTGATACCCAGTACGATTCTCATGATCGGTTCCTCCCTTAGCGCAATTACGATTCATCGGCTTGTTCCGGTAATTGGCTGGCGCGTCAAAAGCGCCAACTCCAGACTCCGCAAATCTACTAAATGCGGGGCCTGTTGCTCAACGCTGAGCTATACCGGCTTGGGAAGCACGGGGCCGGTTTATGGCGGAATGATGTCATTCTCGTGAACTTGGCGCATATTGCGTAGTTCGTCAGCGGCCGTTTGAGGATGATATTGTAGCATTCCATTTACGCACGCGCGCACTGCTGGCGCGGGAGAGCCAGCAAACGGCGCTGGCGGGAAGGCGAATCCGGGATGAACTTCTGTATAGGGCCTTCGAGTCAAGGGAACCCCCTTTTTCAATGAACAACTCAGAGTTCGCGCTTGTAATGGTGGTCCACTCCAGCGCGGACCGCCGGGACAGTCTGTCCGCTATCCTTGAAAACGGCGGATATCGGGTTTCGACCGAACCTCGCGTGGATGAAGCGCTCGAACGGGCGCTGGCCGACCCGCCCAGTCTGTTGCTGCTTGAACACAATCCCGGCGCACGGGAGTTGGTAAGCGCGATAAAGGCGCATAACATCTACGGACATTTGCCGGTCATGCTGATGTTTCCCGGCGCCTTGGAAGAAGAGATGGACTGGCACGGTCTACCGGCTGATGACTATGTCTGTGAGCCCGTAACCCCCGCCGAATTCCTCTCCCGCGTCCGCCTATGCCTTGCCCGGTATCACCGCGACGTGAACACGAACCCCCTCACGGGCCTACCCGGCAACTTGACCATTTTGCGCGAGGCTGAACGGCGCCTGGCCACGAAAGAGCCCTTCGCGTTGGCGTACTTGGACATCGACTCCTTCAAACCGTTCAACGATATCTATGGTTTTGCGCGGGGCGACGAGGTGCTGCGCATGACCGCCCGCATCCTCGTCAATACGCTGCGGCAATTCGCCAGTCCCAACGTCTACGTGGGCCATGTCGGCGGCGACGATTTCGTTTTCATGACGCCGCCCGACGTGGTGCGGAACGCGTGCGAGCGCATCGTGCGGAGTTTCGATCAAATCGTGGTGAACTTCTACGATGAGGAGGACCGCCGCCGCGGCTGGCTCATGGCGCGCAACCGGAAAGGCGAGGAGGAAAGGTACTCGCTGATGACGTGTTCCCTCGGCGTGGTCGTGGCTGACGACGACCTCATTACGCACATCGGCGACCTCCTTTCCCGTATCACCCAAGTCAAGAGTCACGCCAAACGGCTGCCCGGCTCGAACTACACCATCGACCGGCGGCGCGACTGAGCCGCTATTCGCACCATGCCCCAAGCGGACAGCATCGGCCCCGAGTGTGTGTTGGGCCGGCGCGCCCCTCATGTCGTCGCAAAGTTGTGCTCCCTGAAGTTTATAAATATTGACTTTTGGCCCGTTGTGTGCGTATATTCTACATAAATAGGGTCAAACAAGCCCCTTATCGATAGTTGAGCAATTTATGCTGCATATTTCAAGAGGCGGCCTTCTTGTGTTGATTGAGTTCAAAGTAGGAAATTTCAAGTGCTTTCGTGACGAGGTTGTGTTGGACCTCGCTCCGGCCAGCCAGGATAAGACCCTTCTTGGCAATATCTGGCGTGGTCACCGCCACGATGCGCTGAAGTCGGCGGCTATCTTTGGCCCCAACGCCTCCGGGAAGACTGTTCTGCTGGACGCCTTGTTCGTGTTCCGCCGGTTCGTGGCCGACTCGGCCACCGCCATGACGCAGGGGGATCCCATTCCCGGCGTTATGCCCTTCCGCCTGGATCCAGACTCTCTTGAACGCCCCTCGATTTTTGAAGTGTTGGTTGAAGTGGATGGAGCGGGGTATCGGTATCGTGTCGAAGCGGATCGCAGCCGGGTTTGGCGGGAACAATTGAAGTATCAGGCAGCGGAAGAAAAGTCTCGTTGGATAGCGCTTATTGAGCGGGAGAGTTTCCCCGGCCAGGCCCAGCCCGAAGCTGAGCTTCATCCCCGCCTAGGCCCCAAACGGCGCCGCGAGCGCATCATTGAGGACACGCGGAACAACGGTCTCTTGTTATCGCGCGCGGCGGAGCGTAATGTCGATCTAGTGATGCCATTGTTCGAGTGGTTCAACAATATGCACCACTCGTTCGGCGCCGCGGGGATCCAGCGGGATGTTCGCCAAATCAGCCGGCTTGCCGAGGAGATCGTTCAGGATACCAGTCTGCGGCAAGGCATTAACCAGCTCATTCGAGACGCTGACACCGGCATTCTTGGCCTACGGCCGAAAGATGCTGG
>SKRY01000490.1 GCA_007118235.1 Candidatus Hydrogenedentota bacterium
ATTGCCTCGTGGATGGCTAGGATTGTAGTGGAGAATGTTGGTTCATTCGAACGAGTTTCCAAATGTCGCGAATACAGCGATTAGTGATTGCGTAGTGTGCGTAACAATATCTTTGGGTTTACCCGATACGGCATGATGGACACACTTTCACCACGTGAACGAAGCAGGCGTATGTCTCGTGTTCGGGGCAAGAACACCAAACCAGAACTGACAGTCCGCCGGGTGGTGCACGGGTTGGGATTCCGTTATCGGCTTCACCGGAAAGACTTGCCAGGTCAGCCGGATTTGGTGCTTCCCCGTTGGCGCGCGGTCATATTCGTGCATGGCTGTTTCTGGCACAGACATGAGGCCTGCAAGCTTGCCCGGTTACCGAAGTCCAAGCTTGACTTCTGGGCAACAAAACTTGAGGAGAACCGGAGGCGCGATCTCCGCAATGAGAAGGAACTGATGCGCATGGGGTGGCGGGTCTTGGTCGTGTGGGAATGTCAATTGAGCGACATACAGCAAGTACAGCAGGTCATAACAGAGTTCTTGCTGGAAGAAAGCGGAGGGGACAGAGAAGATGCTGCGATCCGTTGAGCTGTTCGCGGGCGCGGGCGGTCTCGCCATGGGAACCACACTGGCCGGCTTTGAGTCTCTTGCAGTGGTGGACTGGGACCGTTGGGCTTGTGACACCATTCGCGAGAATCGGACTCGGGGTTATCCTTTGGTCAAGAACTGGCCGGTTTGGGAGATGGATGTAAACACCTTTGATTGGGCTTCACTGCCCGAAGACATCGACTTGGTGGCGGGGGGGCCTCCGTGTCAACCGTTTTCAATGGGCGGAAAGCACAAGGCATTTGGAGACAAGCGTGACATGTTTCCCGCCACGGTCAATGCGATACGCGAACTGCGTCCCAAGTCTTTTCTCATTGAGAACGTGAAGGGATTGAGACGCTCAAGCTTCTCCAATTACTATCAGTACATCCTACTGCAATTGACCTTTCCCGAGCTTACGCGCAAGAATGGGGAAGGCTGGGCAGACCATCTCACACGTCTGCAAGCCGAGAGGCGCGCAGGTGTGCGGAATCGATGTTGTTTGACATATAATGTCGCGTCGGATCTCCTGAATGCCGCTGATTATGGAGTTCCGCAACAGCGTGAGCGAGTTTTCATCGTTGGGTTTCGTTCCGATTTGGACATTAGCTGGCGTTTCCCTCAGCCCACCCATGACTTGAACGCGCTTCTATACTCTCAATGGGTAACCGGTGAGTATTGGCAACGACATGGCATACTGGAAACCCACCAACCCAGTCCGCCTCCCAGGTTCCGGCGCCGGATACAGGAGCTGGCCAGTGTCCTATACCCGCCGGAGCGTAAGGCATGGCGAACCGTGCGGGATGCCTTGGTGGATGTTCCTGATCCTCGCAGCCCGAATGCAAGAGACTTCCTCAATCACACATTCCAAGACGGAGCACGGAGCTACAAAGGACATACCGGCAGTCCTGCCGATCTTCCCGCCAAGACGCTGAAAGCCGGTGATCACGGTGTTCCTGGTGGCGAGAACACGATGGTTCTTGGTGATGGGACCGTTCGCTACTTCACCGTGAGAGAGTCGGCTCGCCTGCAAACCTTTCCGGATGGATATGTCTTTCATGGGGCTTGGTCGGAAACCATGCGACAGCTTGGTAACGCGGTTCCGATAGTGCTCGCCCGCCAAGTCGCCGCATCGGTTGCCCTAGCGCTCGTGGAAGGCGAAGCGCGCCAACACCTGTTGCGGCGGCAAAGGAATATTGCGTGATGAGCGATCAGTCTCGCCCATTCAACCCGCTCGAGAAACGACATCTTGGTGAGAGCGTGGGACAGGCCTTGTTACGCCAGCCCGCATCTCCTCTTTCAACTTTGCAACCATTTGAAGGCGCCGGCATCTACGCCATCTACTACAGCGGGGACTTTCCAGCGTACGAAATTATCGCCGAACGCAATACTGGGAGCCGCTTTGGCGCCCCAATCTACGTGGGCAGAGCTGTGCCAAAAGGGGCGCGAAAGGGAGGAAATCTTGACCTAGAGCCTGGGCGGGTGCTTTTCAACCGTCTTAAACAGCATCGGCGAAGTATCGAGCAGGTGTCGAACCTCTCGATGGAGGATTTTCATTGCCGCCATTTGGTTGTCGATGACATATGGATTCCACTGGGCGAATCCCTCTTAATCGCTACGTTCGCCCCAATTTGGAATACGCTCATAGACGGTTTCGGCAACCACGATCCCGGAGGTGGCCGCCATGCGGGTATAAGACCCCGTTGGGACGTAATCCATCCCGGCCGCCCGTGAGCGGAGAACTGCCGGCCCCGCGATGAGACGGCGGATCAGATTATTCGGGAAACCAAGGATCATCTCCGCAACAACCCGCCACCCAACGACCTATCTGATGATTTGGGACGCCCCGTGTAGCCCGGCTACCGCTTACCCCTTCAGCACGCCCCGATAGAGGTCAACGTCTTCGTAGGCGCCGTGAAGGTAGACGGCTTCGCGGATGGTCCCGGCATGCTCGAAGTCCAGGGCTTGGAGGAACCCGGCGAGGGGGGCCTCGCGGCGGAGCACGGGGATGGAGACCCGTTGAATCTCTTGTTGGCTGCTGGCTTGTTTGAGCAGGGCGCGGAACCCTTTTTGCACGCTGGAGGCACGGTAATCGCCCTCATCGGCCATCCAGATCCACGCCATGGCGGCGCCGCTGATGCTCTCGGGCCGGACGCGGAACAGGCCGAAGGGATCGCCGTTGCGGCGTATGAGCATGAACTCCTGTTCGATCATCTGGGGATGAAGCGCGTCCATTTCCCGGTCGTACCGCGTGGCGAGGAACGCGCCGGTTTCCGTGAACAGGAAGTAGGCGGTCTCGCTCCAGTTTTCCCAGCGCACCAGGCGTTCCGCGTCGGATTCCTCGATGGGCCGCATGCCCACGGTCATGCCGAAGGCCGCGCGCGCCATGGTGAACAGCGACGGTTTCCGCCGCTGGCCAATGGCGCCATAAACGCGGGTGAAATTGACGCCCTGAGAAGAGAGCAGACTGAAGGCCGACACCGCCGCGGCCATCCATTCCCGCTGGGAGGCGCACCAGGGCTCGTGCGGCGTCCGGACAGAGCCCGTCAGCGCATGATGCACCGCCGCGCGGCCGCCGCCGCACAGGTTGCGGATCCAGCACCGGCGGCATACGCCTGTCGTGCGCGCGCCCGCGTCCTCGAATGGGCGCAAGGCCTCCTCGTCCACCTCGCCCGTATTGACATTGCCCGTGCGATACGCCTCCCAGCCCAGCATGCGGCCGGAAGGATAGAGGTCCCCTTGGCTATCCACCGCGAGTTCGTTCAATCCCGAGGGATCCGAGCGGTGGTTGGGTTTTCCTTCGTAGATTTGCTTGAAGAGGGCGGCCACGGGATCGAGACGGAAGTAACGGTGGCGCAGGAGTTGCTCCGCGTAGTACACGGCGCATTCGCTCAGTCCTTCGACCATCCCGGCGGGCTCAAGGTTGGGTTGGGCGATGTACGCGCCGTCGAGGTCGAGTTCCATGGCGGGGAATCCCGCTTGGTGCAGCGCTTCAACCACGCCGCCAAATCCGGGATGACCGGGCCGGACGATAACCGTGGCCTCGGCGTCATGTTTCCCCAGGGTCTGAACAAGCTTCGACAGAGCGTTCAGCGAACCGTAGCGGCCCTCGGTCAAGCGATCGAGAACCGTTTTCACTTCGGCGTCCTCGGACGGCAGACTCACGCGCAGGCCGAGGGCGTGTCCCTTCAAGGCGTCCGGCACCCCCTCCACGCGAAGGTCCCGCAATAGGACGGAGACGGTTAGCGTCTTTCCGCCCAAACGCGCGAGGTGCGATGCGCTGACGCAACACTCTGCCAGCAACGCGGGCTGACGCACGGCGGCCGGTTCGAGAAACTCGAGATGCAATGCGGATTGCGCCGCGGAACGGCTTAGCAATAGCTCCACGGCCCGTTGCGCTTGGGCGCTGG
>SKRY01000395.1 GCA_007118235.1 Candidatus Hydrogenedentota bacterium
CAATCCTCGTAGTCGCCATCCTCGTCGGCTATCACCGAGCCGTTCGAGGCCACGAACTCGTTTATGACGACCGAGGCGGCCGCGGGCGCGCCCCATGCCAACCAAACCACGCCCGCCAGCAAAACGCCTGGAGTCCAAAGGAAACGTTTAGATAGTGGTAGCGCTACGGTAACGCGTTGACCTTGGGCTTTCATGTGCACCTACCCTTTCACGACATTCGTACAATACGGTAGCGGCCCGTGGCCCCGGCCAGCCGTCTGTTGGACGAGGCGCGCCCCATCTGGTGCATGGTGTCACACGGACCATTTCTTCATTCAGCTTATCCCAAGCACGGTATTTATGACGAATTGGATATCCTGGGCATTGGTCACGCCGGAACCGGTTACGTCGGTATCGTCCCCGGTGACGCCATCAGGCAACGGCAGGCCAAGGACGGCGTTGATGACAATTTGAATGTCCTGGGCGTTGACCACGCCATCGTTGTTCACGTCTCCGGGAAGCGATTCGCCAAGCAACGCGTACGTGGTGAAGGACGTGATCTCCGCCTCGACGTATTCATCTCCATCGATAAGCGCCAAAGGGGCCTCATAATCCGTCAAGGCGGGCTCATCCGGCAGTAGGGGCTCGAACCGCTCGTCGAGGTTGGTGTCCATGCCGCCGAGGAATAGCACGTTCAACGGATCGCCGGGGGCCGGGAAGGCCAGCCGCGCCGGCGCGTCAAACGTTTCCTCAAGTTCGTAACTCTCCCCGTCGACGTGCACCAGCACGTGCATGTCGGCGGCGGGACCCCGAGGTGTGGCTCCTCCGGGCAGGGCGAGTTCCATCGCGTGGAGATTGGCGAGCTTTTCCGCCGAACGCACGGTGAGAAAGGCCCCGTCCGTTCCGGGGGGCAGGGCCTCAACGGGCACATGAATACGGATGCCCTCCTCCGTTTCGTAGTCCAAGTCCCGCAATGCGCCATCTTCTTCCGGGAAAGCGCCAGCCGCAGTGGACACGCCAGCGGACGTATCTTGAATCCGCCGGATGACGCCAGGGGAGTGATCCGCGCCTGGCTCAAACGGATCCTCCGTGTACACGAACGGCGCGTCGTGGGCATACTCTTGGGCCG
This sequence comes from Candidatus Hydrogenedentota bacterium, assembly GCA_007118235.1. Lineage (GTDB taxonomy): Bacteria > Hydrogenedentota > Hydrogenedentia > Hydrogenedentales > SLHB01 > SKRY01. Next base: position 1,109 of record SKRY01000395.1, read on the forward strand.
TGTATGGATTCTCAATGCGAACAGCATACTCGCCCGGCCATTGGCTCGGCGTCTCCGCCACAAGCCGTCCCGCGCCGGGATCGCTTTCGTCCTCTAGGAGAAACGCAGGTTCTTCGCCGATGTAGACCTTGGTGTCCGCCGTAACGCCAACGGCCTCCACTTTAAGCACGTCCCCGCCTAGCGAGAGCCCTAGAAGCGGGCCGGCCTCCACAATGCCAAAGTCGAGGTACGCCGCCGTCACCTCGGCCGTCTCACCCGCCTCCACGTCAACCGTCTTAGGATCCGGAGTAATCCAATCGTCGAGCGAACGAAACCGCACTTCGTATTCGCCGGGCTCCAAGTCCTCCAGCGTGTCCCCGCTGTCGCGCCATTCCACTCCATCGATGCTCCATTGCGCGTTCGCGTCGAGGGCCCCCTGGGGATGCAGATGGACCCGAATGGCACCCGTCGCGATTTCAAACCGCGCGGTCACCTTGAGGTCCGCTGTCACGTCTGTATCGGTTCGCCGGGCGCTTTCCACGCCATCGCTCCACTCCACGAACCGGTAGCCCTCCGCCGGAACCGCCACGATCTCGCCGCCATCGGCGCCGTGCTCGACGATCTGCTCCGCGGCGCCGTCAATGGAGCCGTTTTCGGCCGCCGCATAGGTCAAGGCATATTCCTTCAGCCCGAACACGGCCGTAACCGCAAGGGGGGCCGTGACGTTGGCATCTGTTCGCTGGGCGCTTTGGACGCCATCGCTCCACTCCACGAACCGGTAGCCCTCCGCCGGGACCGCCGCGACCTCAGCACCATCGGCGCCGTGTTCCACGGTTTGCATGGTCTCGCCCACGATCGAGCCCTGCCCCTCGGCGCCGTATTCCAGCGTATAGGTTACGCGCCGGTATTCCGCGCTCACGAAAGTGGTCTCGTTCGGAAGCACCGCCTCGTCGCGCGTCTCGGGCGCGACCCACTCGTCAACGCCGCGAAACGCCACGGCATGGCCATCCGGCGGCAACTGAACGCGCTCGCCGCTGTTAAGCCACTCGCCGTCCCCAACGCGCCATTGCGCGCCAGCGGCGATGGCCTCTTGCGGTTCGAGATGTACTTCCAGCCAGCCCGGCAACCCCGGGAAGGCCCCCTGGGCAAGGTCGAGAACCAGGGGCGCGGCCGCCCCGCCAGCGGGTTCGCGGGTGTCGAGGCCGGCCCATAGCCCATCGGCGCTGATGTAGCCGTCCACAATCGAGCCGTCGATCACGCCGCGTTCTTCGATGCGGCGGACGCCTTCTTCCAAATCATTGGGCAACAGCGCGCCCCACCGGCCGGTCATGTCCCAGACCTCGTCCTTATAGAACGCCGTATAGCGCTCATCCATGTCCAGCCCGCCGGGCTCGACGAAGGTCCCCGCGATCGGACGGCCCTCGCCGTCCTCATTGTCGTAGAGAAACACGAAATTGCGCGGTGCGAAGGGACTTTCCGCATAAACGCCCGTGGCCTCATCCGCGCCTTCGCCGAAACCGCGCAGCTCCACCGTGCTGGGCGTGGTCAAGAAGAAGTGATTCTCGCCGGCGCCCGCGCCGTCGTTGAGTAGGATGCGCAGATGCAGTTCCTCGTCCTCGAACCGGTCGTTGCCCGTGGGTTCGGTGATGAACCAGCCCTCGAACGTCCCATCGCCATCCGTCTCGAAACTGCTGAACGTAGCAGGGTCATCGCCCAATGCGGGAGTGTCGGTGTTGCGCCGGAACTCATCCGGAAACACGAAGATGTTGTTGCCGGCGCCGTCTTGCGTGGGCGGTTCGTCCACCGTGGCGACGCGGTTGGCGTAGCGGTAAACCGCATGCGGATTCAGACCGGTGATGCGCAGCCGGAACGCATAGGGTACGCGATCTTCGTTGGGCCAGGGCGGGTCGGCTTGCATGTAGCGTGGAACGAGCACTTCCTCAAGCCCCGCGACTTGGATGGCCTCGCTGACCACCGGGGACAACCCTGGAGCCGACGCTTCCAACCGATAGACGCCCGGCGTATCCACGGCGAGGCCGTCGAAGCGGGCCACGCCGTTGACCGCCTCCACGCTAAGCGTCCCATCCAGATCGCCGGGGCCTTCCGCGACGTGTACCGTGATGGGGCCGTCGTAATCGATCGCGCGGTCCCCGTTTGCCCGCCGGGCTTCCACATCGAACGGGATGAGCGCGCGGTCCGCTTGTCCGGCGGGGTGAAGGCCTTCAAAGCTCAGGGTTTGCGCCGTTCCCTCATCGCCCGTTACCACGATGTCCCCGACGCGCAGCTTGGCGCGCGGTCCGGTCACGCCCGTGTCAATGTAATGATATTTCCACCGAACTTGCACGTAGGGCTCGTCCAGCGCCTCCTCCGGCAGCGCTACCGGACCCAACATTTCGGCGTCGCCTTCCATCTCATTGCGCGTGTATTCCACTGGCGCGCCCCCGTCGAGCACATCCTTGAACGGCCCCGGTCCCACCCGGTACTGCAACCGGATGGCGTACGTGCGGTCGTTGGGGAGCACCGTGCCGCCGGTCCAAGTTATGTTCACGTGCTCCTGGCCGGTCGTGTCTAAGGCGAGCACCGCCGCGCCCACGTATCCCTGATGGTCTTCATCCCACTCCTCGTCATGGCGATAGCCTTGGAACCATGTCGTGTTGATGAACGCGAATCCGTCCTCGCCAAGCCCCACAATACGACTGCGGTTATCCAAATTGTAGGGATGCATCCACGGCTCTTCCATCGGAACATCCAGCTCGGGGTCACGATCCAGTTCAGGATCCTCAACCACCGAGCGCCGGAATTCCATGTGGGGAGGATGCGTTCCTGGCTCGGAATCCGAGGGCCAAGCGGAAAAAACGTAGGGCCCCTCCGAGAGAACATGA
>SKRY01000387.1 GCA_007118235.1 Candidatus Hydrogenedentota bacterium
GCGAAACCCCAGACGATCGCGTGGATTGGCCCGAGTTCGACGGCGAAGTACTGGGCGGCAGCTACTCCGGCCATCATGGTTCCGACACCACCACGCACGTGGATGTTGCTCCCGAAGCCGGAGACCATCCCTTGCTCGCCGGCGTCGAACTTCCCTTCGACAGCGCGTCGTGGCTTTACGAGGCCAGCCCGCTCGCGGATTCCGCCACGCCGCTGCTTCTCGGCGAGGTACGCGAGCGCGAGGAGGACCCCGAGCCCGTGCTGTGGACCAACACGTACGGAGATAGCCTCATCGTCTACACGTCGTTGGGCCATCCCCAAGACTTCGAGAATGACCCCTTAAACCGCCTCTTGCTCAACGCCGTGTTCCACGTTCTGGAACTGGAACCGCCGCGGGAAACGCCGTGATCCCCGCCACCAACGGGAGGATTTCTGCCCCACCGGGGGAGAGCGTATAATGGGGGTCTTGTCTTAAAGCAACTGGGGCGAGGCCCCAATTGCTGCAACACCAACCGCATGAAAAAGAGGAAGGCGCCACTATGCGTTCGATTGTTTTGTGTTGTTTTGCGGCGGGCATCGCCGCACTGTTTCTCACTGCCTGTGAACCCGGCGAAACCCGCGTGCAGCGCGGCACACGGGAAGGCATCCTGCACTGGGGCAACAGCGCCGAACCCCAGGGCCTGGATCCTCATGTCGTCACGGGCGTGCCCGAGCACATGATCCTCGTGGCATTGTTCGAGGGCTTGGTCATTATGGATCCCGAGACCTTGGAGCCCTCACCCGGCGTGGCGGAGTCGTGGGAGATTACCGATGACAATCTCGTCTACACGTTTCATCTCCGGGACGACGCCCGCTGGTCCAACGGGGATCCCGTCACGGCCCATGACTTCGTGTACGCGTGGAACCGCATCCTCTCCCCCGCTCTCGGCAGCGAGTACGCCTACATGCTGCACTGCATCGAAAACGCCGAGGCGTATAATGAAGGCGAAATCGGGGATTTTGGCGAGGTGGGCGTGCAGGCGCTGGATGACCAAACGCTGGAGGTGACCCTCGAGCATCCCACGCCGTACTTCTTGTCCCTGCAGATTCACTACACGTTCTTCCCCGTGCACCAAGACACCATCGAGGCCTTCGGCGCGATGGACGACCGGGGCACGCCTTGGACACGGGCCGGCAACATGGTCTCCAACGGCCCCTTCAAACTCGCCGATTGGCGTCCCAACCAAGTCATTCGCACGGAAGCCAACGAACACTACTGGGACGCGGAAACCGTCCGGCTCAACGGCGTCAATTTCTATCCCATCGACGACTTGCAGACCGAGGAGCGCTCTTTCCGGAACGGCGAGCTGCACTGGACAGGCGATATGCCGATCAACCGCATCGACTGGTATCGTGAAAACCGGCCCGAAGTCCTGGAGATCAACCCGTATCTCGGCACGTACTACTTCCGGTTCAACGTGACCAGGCCGCCCCTGGACGATCCCCGGGTCCGGCGCGCTCTCGCCATGGCCATCAATCGCGAGGGCATTGTCGAACACATTACCAGAGCGGACGAGCAACCGGCCGCGCACCTCACCCCGCCGGAAACCGAAGGGTTCCTCCCAGGAGCGGAGCTTCCGCACGATGTCGAGCGCGCCCAGGAATTGCTGGCCGAGGCGGGGTATCCCGATGGCGAGGGGCTTCCGCCCTTGGACCTGCTCTATAACACCAGCGAAAACCACCGCATGATCGCTCAGGCCATTCAAAATATGTGGCGGACCAACCTGGGCGCCAATGTGAACCTGCTCAATCAAGAGTGGTCCGTCTATCTTTCCTCAATGACCAACCTCGATTACGACATCGCCCGTTCCGGCTGGATCGGCGACGTGAACGATCCCATCAATTTTCTGGAATGCTTCGTGACGGACGGCGGGAACAATCGGACAGGGTACAGCTCCGAAGAATACGACAGCCTCATCTCGGCGGCGCGGCGCGAAGCCGATCCGGAGCAGCGATCCGAAATCCTGCGCGATGCCGAGATCATCCTGATGGAGGACGCGCCCATCGCGCCGTTGTACTTCTACACGCGCAAGAACCTTCGCTCGCCCGATCTTCGCGGATTCAGGCCGAATATCCGGGGTTATGTGAACTACAAGTTCCTTTATCTGGAAGCCGAAGACGAATAACCGCCGCGAAACCACATTGTCTTTCGCGGCGGCCAAAACCACTGGAGGCGGACCCTTGTAGTCGAGGGTCCGCCTTCGGCATTAACGGTTCTACTTCTGAGGTGTGCGTGCGGATTACGCGGTCTTGCCCTTGCGGTAGCGGCGGAATCCCAGCCCGGCCAAGCCGATACCCAGCAGGGTCATGCTTGCGGGTTCGGGCACGATATGGCCATTGAAGCGAAACGCAAAGTTGGCCGGGTGTGTGTCATGTCCATGCCAGTCATCCTGACCATCGGCGTCCACCCCATGCCAGTGCCACGGCAGCAAACCCATAGAGTCGGGCTGACCGGAGCTATGGCTCCAGTTGAAACCTTCGGTTTCCGTGAGGTCCCCGCTTGGCTCCACTGCGGCCACGGAGAAGTAGTAGGTCGGCTCAGCACCAAGCCGAAGGCCTGGAAAGCCAGCTCCGAGCAGGTCCCACGTGAAGAGGTCATTGGCGGTCCCCGAGCCGGAAGTAAAGGTCGGAGTGACGTTGCTATATTCCTGGATCAGAGATCCGGGCTCTCCGCCGCCCCCCTCATAAAACCGGAGATTATACTGAATATTGGTAACATCTTCTGCCCCCCACCATTCGATCTCCGTGATCACGCGGTCGAATGGGGAGTACGCCTCGTCAAAGGTGAACGCGTCCGCGTAATAACCGGGCGGAAACTCGTCATGGCTCAAGGTCCCACCCGATATGGGCAACTGCTCATACAATGGCGTGGCGGTGGCGTGCAGTCCTGCTGTCAGCAGGGCGCTCGCCAGGACCATTTTCATTAAAGTCATGGTTCTCGTGCTCATGCAATACTCCTTTCGCTTCGTTGGCGCTGATTGGCCGCAACGACATCCTGTGCGGTGTTGCGCGGCCTCGGCAGACTGGCGCGGGGGCGTATTTCATTCCCCGCCTCACAATGTGCTTGGTCTCAGCCTTGCGTTTTGTCCTTGCCGTCAATCCCTCCTCTCTCCATCCCGCGTAAACTTATCGTGTCTGGGGTGAACGAAACATGGCGCGTACATATTCCTGGTATTGGGCCGCGAGACGAGAGAATCTTCGTGTGCGCCGACAGGGCGCCGTGCAGGATATCGGCGGTACGGGGCTCCACAAACGGCTTGACATGAACGGTCACTCCAGGTATGATAGGAAAGGTTCACCAAATGAATGGATATTCACTCATGCATTCCAATACATCCAAGAGCAAGCCCCTGTCCCGCCGCGAACGCGAATCGGCCCGCCACCGCCAGGAAATGCTGGAGGCCGCGCAGTCGGTCTTCTCCGAGCACGGCTTCGAAAAAGCGCGCATGGAGGACATCGCCCAGCGGGCGGAGTTCGCCGTGGGTACGCTCTACCGATTCTTTGCCAGTAAGGACCAACTCTATCTGGAACTTCTGCGGGACAAGGCGGACGTGATGGAAGAGCGGTTGGACGAAGCCATCAACGCAGGAAAGACGCCGCTGGAAAAGGTGCGGAACATCTTTTTCACCCGGCTTGACTTGTTCTGGGACCACAAGGCCTTCTTCCGGCTGATGGTGCAAGAGACCGAGGGGTCGTTGCACAAACCCCGGCTATGCGGCGACGAGAACCTGGCGGCGCGCTATGAGCGGTTTCTCGAGCAGTTGGAAGCCATCTTTGAAGCGGGCATCCGGGCGGGCGAGTTCCGCGCTCTTCCGCCTCATTGCCTGTTTGCCGCCTTTGAGGGCGTATTGCGGAATTACGTTGCCCGCTTGGGCTACCTTGACCCAGATGCTCCGCGCGATCCAGCGGAGGAAGAAGCGATGTTCGAGCTTTTCAGCCATGGAGCGTGTCTCGCCCCCAAATCCCAGTAGCCATTATCGCGCACCCTAGCGAGAGGTCTTTGTCATGTTCATTTCACAAAGCGCCATCAACCGCCCCGTGACCACTATTCTGTTGACGGCCGTCATCTTGCTGTTTGGCGTCATGTCGTTGAGCGACATGGGGGTAGACCTCATGCCGGACATCGACATCCCCGTGGTCACGGTCTCGGCGATGCTCATTGGGGCGGACGCCGAGGTGATGGACCAGGATGTCACCGAAATCCTCGAACGGGAGATCAACACGATCGAGGGGATTGAGAGTCTGCGCTCGGTATCCAGTGAAGGCCGTTCTCAGGTGATCATCGAATTCGCCCTGGAACGGGATGTGGACGTGGCCGCGCAGGAGGTGCGCGACCAGGTGAACATTGCCCAGCGCGATCTGCCGCGTGACCTGGAGGCGCCCGTGGTTCGGAAGCTGGACATCGACGCCACGCCCATCATGTTCGTGGCCCTGAGCAGTGAAGGCGATTACCAAGAAATGGCCACGTACGCGGATGACGTGATCCGCGAACGGCTTCAGACGGTGCGGGGCGTTGGTTCGGCGCAATTGGAGGGATTCCGGGAGCGGCAAATCCGCATATGGGTGGATCCCACCACCCTGGAAGCGTACAACCTCTCCCCCGCCGATGTCTCGAGGGCGATTCAGGCCAAGCACATGGAGCTGCCGGGCGGCCGCATCGAAAACGCGGACATCGAATACGCCGTGAAGGTGCAAGGGGAATATGAGTCCGTTGAGGAATTGCGGAATCTCGTGGTGCATTCCGGCGGCGGCCGGGTCGTGCGGCTCTCCGATGTCGCCATGGTCAGCGACGGCACGGAGGATATGCGCAGCATCGCGCGATTCAACCGGCGGCCCAGCGTCAGCCTCGCCATCCAGCGGCAGACGGGCGCGAACACGGTCGCGGTGGCGAATGAGGTTCGCCAGGCCGTGGAGGAGCTTCGGGAGGACCTTCCCGCTGGCATGACGCTCGCCATCACGAACGACAATGCGCGATACATCGAACGGGCAATTAGCGATGGGCTATTCGACCTGTTTTTTGGCGCCTGTCTGGCGGCGGTTGTGATCCTCATTTTCTTGCGCAATTTCCGCATGGCCTTTATCAGCATCATGGCCATTCCAACCGCGATCCTGGGCAGTTTCATCGCCATTTACTTCATGGGGTTCAGCCTGAACGTCATCACCATTCTCGCGATGGCCCTGGCCATGGGGCTCGTGATCGACGACGCGGTGGTGATGCTGGAGAACATCTTTCGCCACGTCGAACAGGAAGGCAAATCGGCCATGCAGGCCGCCCGTGAAGGGGCCAATGAGGTGGGCGCCGCCGTGATCGCCGCGGCCAGCGCCATCATCACGGTTTTTGTCCCCGTCGCCTTCATGGGCGGCATCATTGGCCAGGTCTTCTTCGAGTTCGGACTTTCCGTCGCTATCGCCGTGGCGATCTCGCTCGTGGCCGCGCTTACGTTGACGCCCATGCTTTGTTCGCGGCTTCTGAAACACTCAAGCGAACATGGCTGGTTGTTCCGGATGCTGGAACAAGGGTTCAACGGGCTCGAACGGGGGTACCGCTCCACGCTAAACGTGGCCCTTCGGGCCCGCTGGGTTACGCTCGGGATCGCGCTGGGCATATTCGTATTTGGCCTGGCCCTTGTGCCCTTCGCGAACGTAGGGTTCATGACACAAGCCGATGAGGGCCAAATCGTGGCCAATTTCGAGTGGCCGCCGGGTACTTCCATCGAAGTGACCGACGCCGGTATGCGCCGGATTGAAGACATGGTGCTGGCGTTGCCCGAGGTGGAGCGTGTCATGGCCACCCTGGGCGGCCAGGGACAAGGTGTGAACAGGGGCGAGGTCTACGTCGAGATGACGCCGGCCCGGCAACGCGATCGGAGTCAGGACGAAATCCTGGCGCTGCTTCGCGAACAAGCCGAAGAAGAATTCCCGGAGGCCCGCGTGACCTTTGGCGCCGCGGGCGGGGGCGGCCCCGGCATGAGCGCCGACCTCGAGTACATTGTCCAAGGCCCCGACATTCGCGAACTAGACCAGGTGGGGCAGGCGATGGCGAACGCGCTTCGCCAAATGGACGGTTATGTCGACGTGGATACAAATCTTCGGCTGGAAGCGCCCGAGGTGCGGGTCGCCATCAACCGGGACTTGGCCGATGACTTGGGCATCGATGTCGCGACGATTTCCGACAACCTCAACATTCTCTTTGGCGGACGGGACGTGGCGCACTTCCAGGATGGGGGACGGCGCTACGACATCCGGATGCGGGCCATTCCTCAAGCACGCCAAGCGCCAGAGCAACTCTTTGACGTGGCCCTGCGCGGCGCCAGCATGGCAGGCATGGGAGGCAACCCAGGCAACCCCTCCGGGCCGGACATGATACGGATGGCGAATCTAATTCAATACGAAGAATCCGTGGGACCTCAGAGCATCAACCGCTACGGCCGCCGCTACGCGGTGACGGTGTCCGCCAACCTGGAGGGTATTGCGCTTGGCGACGCCATGGCGGCGATGGATGAGTTGAGCGCCCAATACGTTCCGGACGATCCGGCGTGGGGCACCGCCCTGACCGGCGAGGCGGAAATGCTGGAGGAGTCCATTGGCTACCTTCTGACGGCCCTGTTCATCGCCATCGTGCTTATCTACGTGGTGTTGGGGTCGCAGTTCGAGTCGTTCATTCACCCCTTCACGATTCTCATGTCGCTGCCGATGGCCATCGTGGGGGGAATTGGCTTCCTGTTGATAACCGGGGCGCAGCTAGACATCCTGGCCTTTATTGGCTTCATTATGTTGACCGGTATCGTCTCCAAGAACGCCATCCTTCTGCTCGACTTCATTGTTCAACGCCGCGCGGAAGGGCTGGAACGGGATGAGGCGATTCGGACCGCCGCGCCCTTGCGGCTGAGGCCCATCCTCATGACGGCCCTCACCACGATGGCGGCCATGGCGCCCGTGGCGCTGGCGTTTGGCGAGGGCGGCGAGATGCGCGCCCCCATGGGCATCGCCGTGATTGGCGGTTTGTTCAGCGCGACCCTGCTGACGCTGTTTGTTATTCCCTGCGTTTACACGGTGATGGACGACTTCGGCGAATGGTTCCGGCGTGTGGCGGGCCGATTCGCCGCCAGTCACGAGTAGACTGCAAAAGCTTGGGGTTTGGGTTCCGAGACGCGCCCGAGCCGATGGCGAGGTTGCGTCGCATATATAGAGAGGAGTAGGTTTCGATGGTCCCACAACGCAGTTCCGGTATGAGCAGGTTCGTTCTGTTCAGCCTCGCGCTGGCTCTCGTGGCGGCGGGTTGCGCCGGTACCGGCGGCGTCCCCGGGCGCGCGTCCCGCGTCCCCGTAACCCGCGAGAACGCCGCCCCGGATACGCCGGAGATTGAGGCCGCGACCCGGCTTGAGACTGCCGCCGAGGCGTTGGACCTCGATCCCGCGCTGGAACCCGGCGAGGAAATACCCATCACGCGGGATGGAGCCATCCTCACCGCGCTGATGAACAATCAAACCCTTGACGTGGTGCGCTTCGGGCCGCGTTTGGCGGCCACGGGCATCCCCGAGGCGCGGTCGCGCTTTGACCCCTCGCTAATGGGCACGGTCTCCTACGGGAAGCAACGTGATCAGCTCGGCGGCGTGCAGCAATTTACCTTTGGCACAGCGGGTATCCCGGGGATGGGGGGAGACGTTGGTCCGTTGGAGCTGCTTACGCAGCTTCCCGGTTCCGATCCGCGCACGGCGGCCTCGGGCGTTTTGGGATTTCTGGCCCAACAAGCCGGTCAACCGCCGCGGGAAGTGGACCTTGAACGGCAACTCACGTCCGGGGCGTTGGGTTTCTTGTCCGAACAGTTGGCCCCGGCCCGGCCCGACTTTTTCGAGACCGAGATGACCCGTGGCAATCTGCGGATGTCCAACTACTTCCCGACGGGAACCGCTGTGTTCTTGTCAGGCGGACTAGTGCGGACGGACTCCAACATCATCCCCACCGAATATAACGGCGAGTGGAGCGTGGGCCTCAATCAGGCGCTTCTGCGGGGCCGGGGAACGGACGTGAATCTGGTGGGACTCAGGCAAGCCCGGCATGAGACAACGAAAAGCGCCTACGAATTGGAAGAGTTCCTGATCGAGTTCGTGTCCCGGGTCGAACAAGCCTATTGGGGCCTGGCGCTGGCTCAGGAAGTCCTCGCCATCCGGGAGTTCGCGGTCGAACTCGCCGACGAGCAATTGGAGCGCGCGAAGGACCTCGTGGAAGTCGGCCGGGCCGTCGAAGGGGCGGTGTTGTCCGCACGGGCGGAGAAGGCGTCCCGAGAGGCGGAATTGCACCGGGCGCGCGGCGACGTGCGCAACGCCACCATCGGACTGCTGCGGTTGATGAACGCCCCCGAGGACACGGGCTGGGAATGGACCTTGAAACCTGAAGACGAGCCCGAGGTCCAAAGGGTTACTATCGAGCGTCTTGAGAGCGAACAGTTGGCCCAACAGCACCGGCCCGATCTTCAGCAATTGATGCTTGAGGCCGAGATTCGGGACCTTGACGTGCTCGCGGCCCGCAACGGCCGGTTGCCGGAGTTGGACCTGTTCGCCGAATACGGGCTGACAAGTCTGGGGGATGACCTCGGGGGCGGGTTCCGCCACCTCGGCGAGACCCAGTATTACAACTACAACGTGGGCCTGGAACTGAACGTTCCGCTGTTGAACCGCGCGGAGAAGGCGCGGCATCGCCGGGCCGAACTCGCCTCCAGACAGACCATGCGCCGGTTGCTGGATCAGGGACAACAGGCCCGCACGGAAGTCCGGCAGGCCATCAATGATGCCGAGGCTGAGTGGCAGAGTATTGAGGCGAGCCAGTTCGCGCTTGAAAGCCGCGAGGAAGAGCTAAGCATTGAAGAAGACCGCTACGAAGTCGGCTTGATAACGCACCTCGACGTACTCCAGGTGCAACGAATGCTCATTCAGGCCCAAGTAAGCGCGGTCACGGCCCGGGTGAACTACATCCAGGCGTTGACCGATCTATACGCCAAGGAAGGAACCCTGCTCCAACGCCGCGGGGTTCAACTCGACTACGACGAGGACACATGGTAGCCCCTATGACACGAGGACCGAGCACAATGACGCGATTTTTTCAATGGACAGCGGGAATACTGTTCGCGGGCGCGATCCTGGCGGGCTGCGGCGGCGCCGAGGGGGGTCCCGTTGACAACGGGAACGGCGAGAACAACAACCTCCGCGAACACGAGGTGGAGGTCGCCCCGGTCGAGCGGCGCGATTTCGAACGCACGTTCCGGGGTACAGGCAGCCTCATCCCCAAGGAAGAAGCCAGCGTCCGCGCCCTGGCCGGGGGCACGCTTGATGTGGTGAACGTGGACATCGGAGATACGGTCTCGGAAGGCGATGTCCTCTTCCGGACGCGGCAGGTGGATGCGGAGAATAGCGTGCGGCAAGCCGAGGCGGGTCTGAAATCGGCCGAGGCGCGCCTCGCGCAACTCAGGGCCTGGAGCCGGGACGAAGAAATCGATTCCGCCCGCGCCCGAGTGAGGCAGGCGCGTACGCGTCACCAGCGCGCTTCGGATGAGCGTGAACGCATGCGGGTGCTCTTCGAACGGGGCAGCGTTAGCCCATCCGAATGGGAAGAGGCGCAAGCCGCCGCCGATGCGGCCGAGTCCGAACTGGAAGCCGTGCAAGCGCAACTAAACATCGCCGAGCGCGGCCCCACGGCCGAGGAAATCGCCGTGGCCGAGACCGAGGTGGAGCGGGCGGAGGCCGGACTTGCCCAGGCCCGGCAAGCGCTGGAAGACACCGAGGTTCGGGCGCCATATGACGGCGTTATCACCGGACGCTACGCCAAGGCCGGCGATTTCATCAACCGTGGGCAAGACGTCGTCAGAATCTCCGCGCTTGAGGTCCTCGAGGCGGAGATGCACATCCCGGAGCGGTTCGCCGGCATCATGGAGACCGGGCTCGCCGTTAACGTTCGCTTGGACACCCATGACCTGACCCGCGAGGGAACGGTGGTGGCGGTGAATCAGGCCATCGACCGCCAGACCCGGACGTTCGAGATAAAGGTCCATGTGCCCAACGAGGATTTGTCCATCAAGGCGGGCGCCTTTGGCGTGGGTGAGTTTGTCCTTCCCGCCCAGCGGGATGTCCTGGGCGTTCCCCATGAAGCGGTCATCGAACGCGAGGGTGAACACTACGTCTGGGTCGCCGATAATGGCGAAGCGCGGCGCGTCTACGTACGGCTCGGCGAACGCGCCGAGGATTTCGTTCACATTCGCGAAGGTTTGGAGGAAGGCCAACAGGTTGTTGTCCGGGGCTTCGGCGCGCTTGCCGAGGGAGATGACCTCGTCATAGCCGCCCGCGACTAAGCGAAGCGCGCCTTCGCGTCCCAAGCTTTCCCATCGCGTTTCTCCCCGGGGTTGAGATTTCCCCATCTCAACCCTTGCCCCTCCCCTGCCCGGGACTGGAGCCCCTCCCCCCGGTCTCCAGTCCCGGGTCTTGTGTATTCTCTCATCCCCCCAGCTCAACGGGCCGCGGGAATGCGGGCTTCGGTTCAGAAGTCTCCCGCGAGTCCGTCATGGAGCGCTTCCAGCATTTCGGCCGCGGCATCGATCATCGCCTCGCCGCCGCCCGGGGCCAAGCGGGAATTGACGGGTTCGTAATCGCCTTGGCGGAACGCCTCCTCCGTGGGCACGTAGGCGATGTGGGCATTCGCCAGTTGAATCACAAGCGTATGTTGGAAAGGGGATCGGTCCTTGAGTTCGAGCCCGAGTTCCACGAACAACTCGCCGGGCAGTGTCACGATAGCCGTATCGGGGCCTAGGCGAAAGGCTTGGACTTCCACTGGCAACACCCAGGGTTCCCCCGACGCGGCCGGCGGGATCGCGGGTTGATGCATTTCGTGGAACGCGAGGGATGCGCCATCGGAATCCGCGGGTATCGCCTCCCCTGTCCGGGCGGCGTGCAGCGATAGGAGCTTGAGCGCGCGGCGGCGCTGAAGAAAAGAGCGCTCCGCGTAAAGCGTTTGCGAGGCGTACTCCCGAGCCCACTCCAGCTCTTTTTCCGTGTAATCTTGCATGGGCACAAAGAGCGTGCGTGACTTCACTCCCAGCACGGGAGAAAACTCCCCCCGGCCGTCCAAGTTCTCGCGAATGGCCTCGCCGAGGGCTTCGCCGATGTCTTGAGACGTCAGGCGCTCCTGGCTGGCGACATCGGTGTGATTAAGATCGCCGGCGGCTCCGAGGCCAAACATGGAAAGGAAGGATGCGCCGAACTCATCCCTTAGCATTTCTTCCACGTAATAGGGGTAGTCGGCGCTGTATTCCGCGCCGCCCATGGTGTCGAGGTGATTGGCGAAATTCGTGAGGCTTCCCAGCGGCGCGCCGTCCCCGCCCCACACGAACAGCGTCAGCACCTCGGGGTCAATGGGGCCCACGGAGCGGACAATGTCCGGGTTCAAGCGGCCCGGATTGAACCGCACAGTCCCGTCCTTCATGAGAAAGCGGCGATTGAAGGACACGTTTGCCACCTCCGTGCGCAGAACCTCGAGCGAAACCGGACCGGCGGCCTCGTAAGCGTCCACCGCCGCGCCCGCGGTTTGTTCGATGAGCTGGGCCACATATCCCCCCGCCAGTTCTTCCGGCAATTCCCCGGCATCGTCCGCCTCGACGTAATGGCGCAGCTCCGCGAAATAGTCGGGACCTGTGTGCGTATGGGTCGCCGCGACGCCGATGTGCTCGAACGGAATGCCCGTTTCCTCCGCGGCCCGAGATCTGATTCGCGTCACAAGCGCCCGGGGAGCCCCGATGATGTCGCATATAATGAGCGCGGCCGCTTCATCGCCTTGACGAAACACGACGGCCTTGGCGTGGAGGGGATCCCGCACGCCCGTGCTTTCTCCGCGATAATGGCCATAGCCGATCTCTGGCGTGATATCGCGCGCGGCGAGGCCGGCCTCAAGGCGCGGCGCGGCTTGCGCGAACGCGCTCAGGCTGATCATAAGCAAGGTGGCGGCTCTGATGAGTGTCCCGTTCATTACGTCGGCTCCTTATCCGTTAGACTGCGTCCACTTCGCGCCCACGGGCGGGAAAGCCCTTGGCTGGGCCACGCCGGGCATGCTCATCCTAACGAAGAGGAGTATCGAACGTCCAGAGCCAATGAGACGGTAACAGAACAGAGAGAAGCCGCAAAATGAGGGATGAGGGAAAGGAAAGGCGCCGTCCCCCAACCCCACACACTAGGAAGCGGCGCCATGAATGGTCTTATCGGGAGCCAAACGCTTCCTCGGAGATCTTGTTGATCTCTTCATGGCTCATGCCAGCCGCCTTTGCCTCCGCCACAGCCTGAAAAAGCTGTTCGGTGAGCCGGTGGCGAACGTCGTCGCGGCAGCGCTGCTCACAGCCCCGCGTGACAAAGATGCCCATGTTGCGGCGGGCAGTGACCCAGCCCATCAGCTGGAGATCCCGGTAGGCCTTCGCGACCGTGTTCGGATTCACGCCCAGCCGCTCCGAAAGCTCGCGCACGGACGGCAACCGATCCTCGGATTTCAGACGGCCGGCGGCAATATCAAATTGTACTTGTTTTTCTATCTGGGTGTATACGGGCTCCGAGCTAAGCAAATCTATATTTTCAAGCATTCTCATCCCTCCAATCTAAGGTTGACTTCCCCATATGATGCACTGAGGCGAAAGTATACGAATTCACACTCGTTAAGGCAAGAACTTTCTAGGATTACCTGTAATTCGCGATCATGTCTGTCCTAAGTGACGCTCAATCGCGTCAGTCCCACTCTCCGCCCCTGTTTCAGAGCCGATAGAATAACACGGACACGCCGGGAAAATCCATCTAGCACGTGGGCATGTGTCGGGCTAGCGGCAAGAGCACACACATATGGTAGGCTACCAGTCATATTGTACCATGTTTGTCCTAGCTGCTATATACACATAGGCGTGCTAATGGAGCGCTCTCACGCAGCTCCGCCGGACCTCGTACCGTTTCGCGAGAGACACGGCTTTGAAATCAGGGGCGCTTTCCAGATATCTTAATCCGGCCTCGGGCGGTGTGGGGCTCATCCCCGGAGAAGCGATTCCGGAGCGAGCGGCCGCGCAAGGCGGAAGGAGACCTTCGGGGAAACCCTTTCTCTTCGTTGGGCGCCAAGTGGGAACGTGACACAAGGGAGGTTAAACCTGTGGAGGACCAAGTTTATGAATGAACATGAAGGAAACGAAATCACCAAGGGCTACGACGACGAGGTGTTGGAGCAAGCGAAACTCTTGCAAGAAGCCGACGAAGCCGGCGGGGTGAAAAAACTCCTAACCTATTTGCGTTTATCGGGTCCGGGGTTTCTTCAGAGCGCGATCACGCTGGGGGGAGGCTCCCTCGCGGGCAGCCTTTATCTCGGGGTGCTGGCGGGCACCAGCATGCTGTGGGTTCAGCCCCTGGCCATGTTGTTGGGCATCATCATGCTCAGCGCCATCGCCTACGTCACCCTGTCCACGGGCAAGCGGCCGTTCCCCGCGGTGAATGAGTACGTGAATCCCGTGTTGGGTTGGGGCTGGGCCATTGCGGCATTCGTGGCCAACATGGTATGGATCATGCCTCAGTACACCCTGGGGATCGGCGTCTTTCAGCAGAACCTGATGCCGGGCGTATTCGGGGAGGGCGGTATGCTTGGCGACTTTGCCAGCAACCTGGTTCTCGTCCTGATCTTCTTCGTGGTTGCCGTTGGATTCGTATGGAACTACGGCCGCGGCGGTTGGGGCGTGAAGATCTTCGAGCTGATCGTTAAGGTGATGGTGGCGCTCATCATGATCTCCTTCATCGGCGTGGTCGTGCGTCTGAGCATGGTTGGCGAAC
>SKRY01000136.1 GCA_007118235.1 Candidatus Hydrogenedentota bacterium
AACACGAAGGCGTCCGGAACGCCGCATTGGCCGCCCTGGCGAAAGCAGGCCGCGCGACGGATGCGCCAGCGCTGGTGGAACGGGCCGCGGCTGCCCAAGGCGAGGAGGCGGACCTCCTGCGCGGCGCACTGTTGGAAATGCCGGACCCTGAAACCAATGCGGCGCTTATTGACGCCTATGCGGACGCGCCCAGCGAGCAACAGGCGCTTATCATCGCCACGCTCGCCGGACGGCAAGCCACCGAAGCGCTTGAGCCCGCCCTTGAATGGGTGGAAGACGAGGATCCCGGCGTCCGGGAGGCCGCCGCGGAATTGCTGGGAACGCTCGGCGATGATGCGGCCTTGGACGCCTTGGCCAACGCCGCCCAAGACGATGAGGCCGAAGTGCGCGCCGCCGCGATTGACGCCCTAAGCCAATGGCCCTCGCCCGCGCCGCTGGAAACCCTCAGGGAGCTGATCCCGGCGTTGGAAGAAGAGGCCGAACGCGAGGCGGCGTTGGAAGGCGCGGTGAACCTGCTCACGCTTCCCTCGGACCGAACCCCCGCCGAAACTGCCGGGCATTACGGGGAGGCGCTTGAGTGGACGGAAAACATCCAGCTCAAGGAGCGGATCCTCGATGAGCTGGCGGAACTCCGGAGCGAAACCGCCGCCGAAGTGGCCCGCGGCTACCTCGACCACGAGGATCTCGGCGAGAAGGCCGAGGAAACGGTGGCCCGGATTGAGCAGGCGTTGGATGCCCCCGCGTTGGTGGAGGCTTCGGCAAATTCCGGCGATGTCTCCAACGCCCTGGATGGTGATCCGGACACCCGTTGGACCAGCGGAAGCCCGCAAAGCGGCGGCGAATGGTTCCTGCTCGACCTCGGCGATTCCCGCGCGCTTGAGGCCATCGTGCTGGACACCTCGGGTTCAGGCAACGATTATCCGCGCGGCTACGAAGTCCATGCCGGTAACAACCCGGACGCCCTTGATGATGACCTCGTTTTGGAAGGAGAGGGAGACGGTCCGATCACCCGCCTGGAGCTGGACGGAACGGAAGCCCGATTCATTCGCATCACCCAGACAGGCTCCTCCGAGGGCAACTACTGGTCCATTCACACCCTTACGATCGAGCAGGCGAACTAACCCCGGACGAAGTAGATCGAACCACACACGATAGCAGAGAGCCCAAGGCGAGTAACGCCCTTGGGCTCTCTTGGTTTGTTTCCGCGCGATAACCGGGAGCGCAGAACAAAACCCTACGTACGGCGGTTGAACTTAGCCGTTGGTGTTGGTGTCGCCGTTCTCGGAGTCAGGGTGCTCAAGGATCCAAATCTCGTACGCCGACAACCCATCCGAAGACAGCTCGCCTTCAACCACTACCAGCATTCCGTTATCCAGTTCGCCGGGATCCAGCGGGTCTTCCGCATAAGCATCATCGGCGTCATATATGCGGGTGTGCTCGTCAAAGGCCACTTCCACATCGCCCGCCGCAGCCGTTAACTCCAGCGTGAAACTGCCGCTCTCCTGATCGTCGTCGATATCAAGATTCTTGATCCGGCCTTCCGCCAGCACATACCCTTCGTCTATCTGGACATTGGCGCGCAGTTGCGGGGTCAACACGAAGCCCCCGTGGCCCTGTTCGACCAAATGGAGATCCTGGAAATCCAGGACGATGAAGTTGGATTCTCCGCCTTCCAGCGTGAAACTTTCGGAGACAAACAACCGGCCGTTGGCCGTGAGCTGGATGTCCGTGCGGACGTCATCAACATCCGACAGCAGCAGCCGGGGATCCTCAATGTGGAGCCGAATCTTGGTGTAGTCGCCGGCAGGGACTTCGGCCACCGACAAGAGCCCGGAGACTTCCCGCAAGTCCATGAGTTCCACGTCCCTTTCGCCTTCAAAGACGACGACCTCGCCGTTTTCCTTCTCCTCTTCTTGGCCTTCTTCTTGATCGGCCGGGCCATCAAAGGAAATGCGGGTCACGGTTACCACAAGGCTTTCGATGTCGCCGACATCCACGGGACCTTGTTTGGTGGCGATGTCCATCTGGCGAACAACGGCCGCGGCCAAGTCATTCTGTCCCGCCGTGAGAAGCATATGCACCTTCGCATCGCCCTCGGGCTGTGGTTCACGCTCTGGCGGACACCCCACCAGCACCACAGCCATTGCAACGGCGGCTAGCGCCGCCATACCTCTTGACGATATCCCCAATAGTTTCATACGGTACCTCCTTTCCCACCTACGTTGGGCTGATCACCGAAGCCCTGCGACCAGCCATTCCCACAAGACTCATGTCTCAATCGTACCCGGCAATCGTGATTCTGTCAAAAAGCAATACTTAGGCCCTACACTATGTGTGCGATTGCCGTCATCTATACTATGGTTTCAGACACGAGGTGAGTTGGGTGTCATACAGTGGGCCATCCCGCAAATAGAAGGGGGATCCCGCCCCGCGCCATGTGGGGCCGGACCCCATTCCTTTCTCAAGAAACTTCCCGGATGCCAAAGATGACCCACTTCCTCTGGTCACCCAGTTTGCATACCCAGATTCAGATCAGTTCGATCTGTCTGCCACAGTTGCGCCAAGCGAGTTGAAAGGATATTGCGCGAGTCCTTAGAATATCTTTTCATCGGTGCAATACTCATACCATTGATGATCGCGCTCTCTGACAGGCTGGCGAAAGGAGATGACCCATGGCGTTCAAACGTTCGCGCAGAGATTTCTTGAAAACGGCGTTGGCGGGGGTGGGGGCGGTGACCCTTGCCACGCGCAGCATCAATGCGCGGGCCGGCGCCGAAACGCCCGGTGGCCGGCCGCCCAACATTGTGCTCATCGTCTCGGACGATCAGGGCTACAACGAACTTGGGGTAATCAACGATAGCGTGCTTACTCCCAACCTCGATCGCCTGGCCAACGAGGGCGTCCGGCTGACGAACTTCTACGTGCCGTGGCCCGCATGCACACCAAGCCGCAGCGGTTTTCTCACGGGACGGTATCCCCAGCGCAACGGCACGTACGACTTGTTCCGCAATGAGGCTCCCGACTACGGCCACGAATATCATCCCGAGGATTATGCCGTAAGCTTTGAGCGAATCGGCGGCATGGACGTGCGGGAGATCACCATCGCGGATGTGCTTGCCGAAGCGGGGTATTACAACGGGATCTATGGCAAGTGGGACCTGGGTAGACACCGGCGCTTTCTGCCGCTTCAACGCGGCTGGCGCGAGTTTTACGGCTTCGTGAACACGGGAGTCGACTATTACGCCCACGAGCGCTACGGCGTTCCGTCGATGTACCGGGACAACGGCCCCACCACGGAGGACAAGGGTACGTACTTCACGGACCTGGTGACCCGGGAGGCCGTGCGGTTCATCGACGAGAACAAGGACCGGCCGTTCTTTCTGTATTTGCCCCATTTCGCGCCCCATGTAGCATCGAATCTGGATCCCGCCATCCGCGGCCGGCCCCAGGCGCCGGAGGAGTGGCGCGAGAAGTATCCCGAGTATTATGAGGAGGAGGCGCTCGTTGAAGCCGAACGCTACGGCGAGCCCGCCATGATCTCCAACCGCGCCAAGCGCCGTTCTCATTACCTCGGCAGCCTGACGTCCATGGACAGCTCGATTGGGGCCGTGCTCGATCGGCTGGACGAGTACGAGTTGACGGACAATACGCTGGTGATCTTCTTCTCGGATAACGGCGGGTCGAGTCTGTCGGACAATACCCCACTACGGGGCCAAAAGGCGCAAGTCTACGAGGGTGGCGTGCGGGTGTGCGCCCTTGCGCGGTTCCCGGGGCGGATCCCAGGGGGCTCCGTCAATGAGGAGTTCCTCACCGGCCTCGAGTTGTTTCCCACGCTCGCGAACATTGCGGACGCCCCGCTGCCCAGCGGCGTGACGCTGGATGGGTTCGACATGATGGACATGCTCGCGGGCGAGGCGCCCTCTCCACGCAAGGCCATGTTTTGGAAACGCCGGCAGCACGAG
>SKRY01000239.1 GCA_007118235.1 Candidatus Hydrogenedentota bacterium
AACTGGAGGTAGCGACCCGGTCTTACGATGAAGCCCTGGAAACGGCGCTGGAGCAGGTCGCTGTGCTCGCCAGACGGGAGGCCGAGGTGGACCAGGCCCGGCAGGACCTCGAGAACACTATGCTCAAAGCGCCGTTTAGTGGCATTGTGCGGGAGAAACTCACCGGTCCGGGGGAGTACCTTGAAGAGGGGGACCCGGCCTACCGCCTCGTGCGGGTGAACCCATTGCGGTTGCGGATGGACATCCCGGAGCGCAACGTTCCCCGTGTGGAACCTGGGCAACCGGTACGGTTTCGGTTTGAAGATGGAAGCGAAACGCACCACACCGAAATCCGCCGCCTGATGCCTGAATTGGAAGAGGATTCGCGGGTGTTGACCGTGGAAGCCGAGGTGGAGAATCCAGGTTCGTGGAGACCAGGGCTCTTTGTCCGGACAGAGGTGGTCCTCGCGGATGCTGTTCCGTCTCTCACCGTCCCTTCCGGCGCCGTCACGAGTTTCGTGGGGATTGACCGGGTTTTCGTGGTTGAGGCCGATGGAACCGCCGGCTCCCGTGAAGTCGATGTGGGCCGGACCATCGAGGACCGCACGGTGGTGCGCGAGGGCCTGGAATCGGGCGAAGAAGTCATTTTGAATCCAGGGAACATTTCGTCCGGAGATCGCGTGCGTGTCGCGGGTAGGGAAGAGGACGCGCCACGGGAAACCGCGGATGCCGCCATACGCTAGAAGGTTAGGCTTGTATCATGCTTAGACTGACAGACATCTGTATCCAGCGGCCCGTGTTCGCCACCATGCTGATTAGCGCCTTGGTGCTCTTGGGCGCAACGGGCTATTCTCAATTGAGCGTGGATCGGTTTCCCCAAGTCGATGTCCCTACGGTTACGGTGCGGACCGCATTGCCCGGCGCGTCTTCCGAAGAAGTTGAAGCGCAGGTCACCCACCGGCTTGAAGAGGCGGCGAACACGGTCGCGGGCATTGATGAGCTTCGCTCGATCTCCGCGCCGGGGATGTCTTTCCTCCGGGTCTTTTTTGATTTGGACCAGGACGTGGAGGATGCGGCTCAAGAGGTGCGCGCCCGCATATCCCGCGTTCTGGTTGATCTGCCCCCGCAGGCCGATCCGCCCATCGTCCAGCGTTTCGACAATGAACAGACCCCGATGTTCGTCGTGGCCCTTCGCGGCGAGCGGTCCGTCCGGGAGCTGACGGAACTCGCGGACAAGGTGGTCAAGGTTCAGCTGGAGCGCGTGGCGGGGGTCGGGGAAGCCGAGGTGGTCGGCGGTCAATGGCGAACGGTCAACATCTGGGCGGATGCGGGCCGGCTCCAAGCCTACGGGATTTCCATTGCCGAACTCCGCCAAGCCATCACCGAGCAGCATGTGGAAGAACCGGGCGGCCACGTGACGGCCGGGCATCAGGAACAGACCCTGCGCGCCATGAGCCAGCTTCGCGAGCCCGGGGCCTTTAACGACATCACCGTAGCCACGCGCAATGGGCGCGCGATTCGCCTGAGTGACGTTGCAAACGCTGAGGATGGGACCGAGGAGCGCCGTTCCCTGAGCCGCGTCAATGGCGTTCCAGCCGTGACCGTCGAAGTGCGGCGTCAGTCTGGGGCCAGCACGGTCGATGTCATTGAACGGTTGCGCGGGGAACTGGAAACCATCGAACAACAGCTGCCGGGCGACGTGGAAATGCTCGTGCTCGGCGACCAGTCCCGCTACATCTATGACGCGCTGGATGAAATTCACAAGCACTTGGTAATGGGCAGTATTCTGGCGTCCCTTGTGGTGCTTCTCTTTCTGCGCAACTGGCGGGCGATGCTTCTGGCGGCCGCGGCCATCCCCACTTCGCTTATCGCCGCCTTCGGCATGATGTGGTTGATGGATTTCTCGCTCAACACCGTCACCATGATGGCCCTCGTGTTGATGATTGGCGTGGTTATCGACGACTCGCTCGTCGTTATCGAAAACATATACCGCGTGAGCGAGGAAATGCGGTTGTCCGCGGCCGAAGCCGCCCGGACCGCCATGCGGGACATCGGCATGCCCATTGTGGCCACCACGCTGTGTCTGGTGGCGGTGTTTCTTCCCGTGTCGTTTATGTCGAGCATCTCGGGGCGGTTCCTATTCCAGTTTGGTCTGACCGCGACGGTGGCCGTACTGGTGAGCACCCTTGTCGCCTTCACGCTGGCGCCCGCCCTGGGCGCGCGGCTCTTGGGATGGGAGCACGGACATAGCGGGGCTCAATCGCTCTCAAAACACACCCGGTTCTTCGCGGCTATCGATTCGTTCTATAGTTCCGCGTTGAAGACGGCCATGAACCACCGGCTGGCGGTGGGACTGCTGGCCGGAGCCATTATGTTTTCGGCTGTGTTGATTTATCCCTTGGTTCCACAGGAATACACCCCCGGCGACGTGGACGAAGGAGAGATCGAAGTGGTGGCCCGGACCCCCGAAGGGGTGAGCATCACAGCCATGGACGAGGTCGCCTCGGTCATCGAACGTGAACTCGCGGAGATCCCCGCCATCGAGTCGTACTTGGTCTCCGTGGGCGAGCATCTCTCCAGCAGCGGCAGTTTGAACCAAGCCCGTGCGTTTGTCTACTTGAAAGACCATGACGAACGGCGCTTCTCCGTGGGCCGTTTCCTGCGCGCCCTTATGCGCGGCAATCCGGACGAGGCCTTTGAAGGCAATTATTCCCAAGGCGATGTGCGCAGGCTCATCCGGGAGCGCCTTGAACAGTACGGCGATCTTCGCTTATCCGTCCGGAACGCCCGCTCGTTCCAATGGTCCGCCGTGGGAGATGAGATCGACTTCATCCTGCAAGGCCCCGAACTAGAAAGGCTAAACGAATACGCTGGCCAGCTTGCAGAGCGAGCGCCAGAACTCGGCCTCGTTGACGCTCAAACCACGCTTCAGATCGACCGGCCCGAGCTTCAGCTAAACATAGACCGCGATCGCGCGGCGAGGCTCGGCGTCTCCATGGGCGATCTGGCGCGAGCCATGCGGCTCATGGTCGGGGGCGATGAACGAGTGGCCCGCTTCCGGGATCCCGCCACCAACGAGGACTACGAAATTCAGTTGCGGTTGCGCGAAGAGGATCGCACAACGGAGGAAGCCATCAGCGGTTTGTACGTGCCCGCACAGGATGGCCGCCTAATCCCTGTCCGTTCCTTGATCGAATTCCAGGAAGAGATGACGGCGTCCCGTATTGACCGAATCGATCGACAGCGTCAAGTGAGCCTGCGGGCCAATGTGGCGCCCGGTTACGCCTTGGGCGGCCGTATCGAAGCCATCCAACAAGCCGTGGATGAGATGAATCTCCCCATGGGATATTCCACGCGTATCTCGGGAAGCGGACGGGAACTTGAGGAGACCTTCAACGAGTTCTTGTGGGTGTTCCTGGTCGCCATCTTGTTCGTGTACATCATTTTGGCCGCCCAGTTCGAGCATTTCGCCCATCCGCTGACCATCATGCTGTCCGTGCCGTTGACCGTGCCGTTCGCCTTCTTGACCTTGTGGCTGACGGGGATTTCCTTGAATCTCTACTCCGCGCTGGGGTTGCTGGTGCTCTTCGGGATCGTCATGAAAAACGGCATTCTGCAGATCGATCGCATGAACAGCCTGCGAGAGACAGGCATGAGCCGCTTAGCCGCCGTCCTCCAAGGCAACCGGGATCGCTTGCGTCCCATTCTGATGACGACCCTTACCCTCATCGCCGGCATGGCCCCCTTGATTGTCGCGGGGGGAGTCGGCGCGGAGGAGCGCCGTTCGGCCGCGATGGTGATCGTGGGCGGGCAGAGCATGGCGTTGTTCTTGTCGCTCATCGTTACGCCCGTGGCCTACACCTTCATGGACGACCTTTCCTACGTTGTTCGTAGACCATTGCACTGGGTGCGGGGCCGCTCCTGGGTTCCAAGCCAAGCGCCACAGCCCACACCGGCGCATGTAACGCAGGAAATCG